>CAJCJE010000154.1 GCA_903970565.1 Candidatus Melainabacteria bacterium
GCCGAGGCGCGGCTGCGCACGACACCGTGCACGGCCATCTTGACCAGCACCGCGAGCGAGGCGACGCTGAGAATGTCCAGCGAGCTGTCGAAGACCCAGCCGTCCGGGCGGACCCCGTAGTCGCTGAGCATCCCGGTCAACGGGTTGACCCCGCCCCAGCCGGGCAGCAGGTGCAGGCCGACCACCATCGTGGTCGCGACCAGGATGGCGCACAGGGCGAAGGGCACCAGCAGCCGGTTGACCAGCCGGGCCGGGCGGTGCAGTCGGGTCGGCAGCAGGGTCTGCGCCCAGCCGGGTGTCGCCGCGATCTTTTCCGCGTCGAACTGTTCCGCGTCGAACACCTCGTCCGGATGATTGGCCTGCGTCGTCTGCATCCGCTCCTCCTCCACAGCCGATCAGTGCCTGTCAGCGATTCGTCTCGGCGGCAGCGGTGCTCGCGTCAACCGGCGTGGCCGCCGTGACCAGTGTTGCCCGCGCACTCGGTCACGGCCACCCGGCTCGCCCCCGTATCGCGGTAGGGCCGGCCCACCTCGACACCGCCAACAGGTACGGGTCAAGGTGCAAACGTTACCGGAGATCGCGTGTGGAATCGGTTGGCTGAGCGATCTTGCAGCCAGCTCACCGAAAATCTTCTCCACCGCCCGTGGGGAGCCGGCCCGAACCACCTCGGCGCTATCCCCAGTTCGGCAGCCAGACCCCGGTGTCGGGTGCGGCCACTCGCCTGGTGTCGAGGTAGCGGCGAAGGGTGCCCAGCGCGGGATGCGGGTTGTCCCGGCGCCAGATCAGCGACAGCGGGTAGACCGGTGCCGGGGCACGCACCGGGATGCGCCGCAGGTCGTAGCTGTCCGGCCACAGATATCGCGAGCTTTCCCCGACCAGGGTCGCCAGCGCCGAGGAGTCGGCGATCTCCGCCAACAGCGCCTCGTTGCCGAAGACGGGCCCGACCACGTCGATCGTGAGCCCGAACACGGCGGCGAATTCCGCGTAGTAGGCGGCCACCTCGGTGCGGGGGGCCAGGCCGGGCATCCAGATTCGATGTCCGGCAAGTTGCGCGGGCATGACGGCCCGCGCGTTGGCGAACGGATGGCCGGGTCCGACGAGCAGCTGGTGCGGTTCGTCGATCACGCGGGCGGTGGTGATCGCGCCGGGCAGGTGCCGCGCGGCAACGGTGACCCCGTGGAAGGTGGCGTCGACCGTGCCGGCCTCGACGGCGGCCGTTGCCCCATCGACGTCGGCGTCGAGGGTGACGACATCCAGTTCGATCTCCGGATGCCTACGGTAGAAATCCTGTAGCAGCACCGCCGGCGCGATCCGCCGGTTGACGACATCGACCCGCAGCGCGCGCCGGCCAGGACGCACGGAAGCATCGGCGCGCTCCGCCACCCGGAGGAGTTCGCGGGCGTGGGGCAGGAATGCCTGGCCGTCGACCGTGAGCCGGGCTCCGCGCGCCGTGCGGGTGAACAGGCGCGCGCCGAGGTCCTTCTCCAGCGCGGCGACGCGCTTGGAGACGGCCTGCTGGGTGATCGACAGCGCGACGGCGGCCTCCTGGAACTGGCCGGCGTCCGCGGCGGCGACGAACGTGCGCACGGCGTCGAGATCCACGTCCCAAACCCTAGTGTCACAACGAAAAGTTGTGACTCGCCGCCGTTTCCGTTGTTTGACCAGCCTTTTCGTCGTTGCTTCGATCGGTTCGATCAACGGTGGGTTGTGACGTGGAAGGCGGCGTCCGGTGGCGAGACGATCCCTTGGCCGGCAGTTCGGTTGGTTGTGGGCGGCCTACGCGGTCAGCGCCTACGGCTCCGGTCTGGGATTCGGCGCGTTCCCGCTGATCGCCGTGCTGGTGCTGCATTCCAGTCCCGGTCAGGTCTCCGCGCTGTCGGCGGTGGGGCCGGCGGTGGGCGCGCTGATCGCGCTGCCGCTCGGACCGTGGGTGGAGTTTCGCCGCAAGCGGCCGGTGATGATCGCGATGGACCTGGCCCGGTTCGCGGTCATGCTGACGATTCCGATCGCCTATGCCTTCGGCCGGCTCGGTTTCGGCCAACTGCTGGCCGTCTCGACCGTGATCGCCGCGGCCAAGATCGCCTTCAACGCGGCCGGCGGCGCCTACCTCAGGACGCTGGTCCGGCCGGCGGACCTGCTGGTGGCCAACGCGCGGTTCGAGTCGACGACCTGGAGTTCGACCGCGATCGGGCCACCGCTGGGCGGGGCGGCGATCGGCCTGTTCGGGCCGGTCACCACCGTGGTGGCCGACGCGCTGAGCTACCTGTGCTCCGCACTGGGAATCACCGCTGTTGGCGGCCGGGAGGAGCACCCACCGCGAACCGACGCGAGCCGGGTCCGGGGCGGCGAACTGCTCGACGGCTGGCGGCACATCCTGACCCATCCCGGTCTGCGGGCGCTCTACCTCAACAACCTGCTCGTCAGCGGGCTGATCATGGCCACCGAACCGCTGTTGGCCGTGCTCCTGCTCCGCCAACTCCGGTTCCCACCCTGGCAGTACGGCCTCGCCTTCGCCGCCCCCTGCGTCGGTGGGTTCGTCGGCTCACGCCTGGCGCGGCGGGTCGTGGCGCGCTACGGCCAGCACCGGATCTTCCGCACGGTCGGCACGCTGCGCGCGGTCTGGCTGATCGGGTTGGCCTTCGTCCGGCCCGGTGTCGCCGGTCTCGCGACGGTGATGGCGGTCGAACTCGCGATCATCATCAGCATGAGCCTGTACAGCCCGGTACTGGCCACCTATCGGCTGGAACACACGCCGCGAGACCGCATCGCGCGCACCCTGTCGGCCTGGTCGATCAGCAGCAGCGCCGCCATCGCCATCCTCAGCGCGCTCGGCGGACTGCTCGCCGACGCCACCAGCCCACGCACGGCCATCGCGGTCGCGGGGGTGCTCATCCTCGCCAGTCCCCTGCTGCTGCCCCGCCGACAGGATGCCGCGCCGGTACCCGACCCTGAGCGGGCAACGGCCGATTCCCGGCCACCGGCAGCGGAGGTTGCGGAGGATGCGGAGGATGCCACCTGACGGGCGACATCTGACGGACGGCACCGCCCGCCTGGCCGAATCTGTTTTGTGGCAACAACAAGCGCCGGCACCTACCTGTCGCGATGCGGGTAGGTGCCGGCGCGTTCGTCGGTGGGAACAAAGCTTGGGAGAGTGCGATCAGCCGCGGAGCGCGTCGACCCACACCCTGATCGG
>CAJCJE010000155.1 GCA_903970565.1 Candidatus Melainabacteria bacterium
CGACGACATCCCCGACGTGGCCGAGGAGGTCATCGCGGCCGGCGCGCGGACGCTGTGGATGCAGCTGGGCATCCGCCACGAGCCGGCCGCGCAACGCGCGTTCGAGCAGGGCCTGAACGTGGTGATGGACCGCTGCGTGAAGATCGAGCACGCCCAGTTCTCCGGCGGCCTGCACCTCGCCGGCTTCAACACCGGAGTGGTCTCCGCGCGCCGCGTTCGCGACATCTGACTGTCACGCCACCGTCATCCAGCTGGTGCGTGAACCGGCGTCCTGCCACCGTTTCCGTTGGCAGGGCGCCAGTTCAGCGTCGTGGAGGTCAGCTCCGGGTGGCGCGACGGCGCCGGATGAGCGTGTCCACGGCGATCGCGCCCGGCCCGAACACCGCGATGAGCAGGAAGATCCAGCTGTAGAGCGCCGAGAGTTCGCCGCCGTTGAGTAAGGGCAGCAGTCCCTTCGGCGCGTGGACGGTGAAGTAGGCGAAGGCCATCGTCCCGGAGCAGAACACCGCAGCCGGCCGGGTCGCGAGGCCCAGCAGCACGATCGCGCCGACGAAGGTTTCGATGACGGCCGCCCAGAAGCCGACTCCCGAACTCATCGTGAGGTGGCCGCCGTGGCCGTTGACGCCGCCGAAGGCACCGAAAAGATCTTCCAGGCCATGACACATCCACAGGAAGGACACCACGATCCGTACCAGGGAGAGCACGATCGGGGGGAGCTGAGCAGTTCGGGCCGTACTGCTGGCTGTGGTCGTCGCTGCCGCAGAGCCATCAATCGTGATCTCGGACATGCTGGGTCCTTTCACAGGTCGGTTCATCTGTGAAGTGTGCTTTGTATGGTCGGGGCGACAATAACCAGTATTGAGAATGCGTGCCTAGATTTTTCCTAGTTTCTCACCAGGCACCACCTGATCGGCCGCCGACCGATTGGCCGAATCGATTACCTGGAAGCTTACCTCGGCCCCTACCGGGATAGCTCGCCAGCGGGCCAGAGCGTCGCAGGTCAGCGGCGCGAGCCGGGCCAACAGATCCTCGGTCAGCGTCAGCATAAGGGTCTGACCAGGACTTCCGAAGGTGAACTGGGCCTGATCCCCGACCACCTGACAGTCGATGTGGCATCCACTGGCGACATCCACCCAGACATCAACCGTGATCCGATTACCGCCGAACACGTCGACCGCTTCCTCAATTCTGATTTATTTCTGAGATTCTGATTTATTTCTGAATTTCACACGGGTTAATTTTTTGTCAATCCAGGTCGAGACGTTTCTGCACGATCGGCAGACTCGGGTCGATGGTGCGGGCGCAGTCCTGCCAGGTGCGCGCCCTGGTGTAGGTGAGCGCCACCGGGTCGAACCCGATCAACGGCAGATACGCGACCCAGATCGCGGCGGCCTCCCGGTGCATCAGCCGGGCCGCGCCGAGCGGGTCGTCCCGCAACTGTTGCAGCAACAGGGCTGCCGCCTTGCGCACCTCACCACGCGCCACCGCCAACTCCGCGCCGAACAGATCACCCTCCCTGGCCCGCGTCTGCGCCCTGATCCTGTCGGCGGCCGAGTACCGCATCCACTGCGCGATCAGCGCACTGGTATCCACCTGCTCCACTTCGCCCCCGAGCGCTTCTTGATGTTCTTGACCTGGTCGTCCTCGCCCTGCTGCGGGTCGCCCCGTCTCTCGTCGTCCGCCATGACTTCGCCTCCGGCTACATGTGGTTCGGGCAGGACCGGATCGGTGCGGCTCCCCGGTCCTGCCGGCCCGCAAAGACCTACTCGGGCGAGTACCGGCCGCTACGAACCCCAGCTGAGCTGGCTTTTAAAAGATACGTCACGTACGTACGCAATCATGATCGCCCAATCGGGTGCATTATGTACGTGCTTGGCGACCGTACGGCACACTGATTCTCATGACCGACGATGACGAACTGGCGCCCGGCTCACTGGTGCGCCGCTGGCGCCTCGGCAAGCAGCTTCGCGAGCTGCGCGCGAACTCCGGTAAGTCGATGGACGACGCGGCTCGCTATCTCACCGTCAAGCGTCCCACGATCAGTCGCATCGAGAACGGCCGACACGCGATCCTGCCGAAGAACGTCAAATTCCTGTGCCAGCTATACGAAATCGGCGCTCCACTGGTGGACACCCTGATGCGCCAGGCAGAGGAGACCGAGGAACGCGGCTGGTGGGCCATCCACAGTGGCACCATGCCCGACTGGTTCGAAACCTACGTCGGCTTCGAAACCGACGCCCGCGAGATCTGGCGGTACGAGTCCGAAACGGTCCCAGGTTTATTGCAGACACCCGAATATGCCCGTGGCATAAGGGAAGCAGAACCAGGACCACTGAGCGAGGCGGATCTGGAGAAGTCGGTCAAGTTCCGACTGGCTCGGCAGCAGCGGTTGGTCGGCCGGCCGCCGAGACTGCGCATCGTGCTCAACGAGGCCGTGGTGCGCAGGCCGGTCGGCAACTCGGCCCAGATGGCCGCCCAACTGAGGCACATTGCCGATGTCGGCCGCCAGCCGTGGGCGACCATCCAGGTCCTGCCATTCAGCATCGGGCCGCATCCCGGCACGAACGGCCCGTTCTCCCTACTCACGCTGCCTGACGAGGACGATCCCAACCTCGTGTACCTCGAACACCTCCAGGGCGCGCTCTACCTCGAACGCCAGGCTGATCTGACCCACTACACCGCCGTGTTCGAACATCTGACTGAAGTCGCTCTCTCGCCCGAGGACAGCCTGGATTTTCTGGCTACGCTGGTCTCTTAAGTACTCGGGCGAGTAAGAGAGGCGAAAGTCATGGTCAACGGGCCCCACCCGACGTGGCGGAAGTCCAGCTACAGCGGAAGCAACAACGGCGAGTGCGTCGAACTGGCCGGCACTCTGGATCTGCTGCGCGACAGCAAGAATCCAGCCGGACCGGTGCTCCGAGTTGATCTCGGCGCGTTCCTGGCCGCGATCAGGGACGATCAGCTGAACCGCTAGCCGGACCGGGTGCGACGGCCCCTGGCGCGGATGCCGGGCCGTCGCGCTCACCGGGAGAAAGAGATCAGTTGTTGGGGATCGGCTCGGCCAGGGCCGCGCGTGAGGCGGGGCAGGGAAGGGGTCGGCGAAGTA
>CAJCJE010000156.1 GCA_903970565.1 Candidatus Melainabacteria bacterium
CGGGCGAACCGCCACAGTACGAACAGGTTTACCGCGATCAGGGCGACGCCTATGAGCACCTTCGTTCGCGCGGAAACGCGCAACACCGCCATCTCCCCTACCTTCGCCACCCGTGAAACACCCTGCGACCGCCCTCGCCCAGTCTACGTTTTGCCGGTTGTACCGGCTGAAATGCGGACACCAGGCACCGGTACAGCCGGCTACAACCTACCTGGCCAGCAGATCCGGCCTGCTCCGCAGTCACGCGAGAGCCGTTTCCAGCGCTTCGACTCGACCCGCCGCGCCGCCGGCTACCGGCACTCCGGGCAGTTGCCTGACCGGTCATGTACCCATTTCGGGCATCATTTTCGCCACAACACGGGGGCGACTGCCGAACGGTCACGAAATCCGGGCGCCCACCGGCTACCGGCCGGCATAGGTATTGTCAGAGGTCGGTTGATCGGGTTCACCGGGAGGCGCCATGTCCGAGGTGGGAAGCATCGTCGGCGAGTTGGCCGAGATCGTCGGTGCGGCGAACGCGCTGAACGGCACCGATGCCACCGAGGACTACGGGCACGACGAGGCACTGGCCACCGCTCCGGTCCAACCGGCCTACGTGGTGCGGCCGGCGAACGCGGCGGAGGTCGCCGGGGTCGTCAAACTCGCCCTCGCGCACGGCCTGCCGGTCACCGCGCGCGGGTCGGGCAGTGGCCTGTGCGGCGCGTGCCGGCCCAGCGCCAACGGCATCGTGGTCTCCTTCGAGCGGATGAACGCGGTGCTGGAGATCGACGTCGACAATCAGGTCGCGGTGGTCCAGCCGGGCGTCACACTGTCCGAACTGGACACTGCGGCCGGCGCGGCCGGGCTGACCTACCCGGTGTCGCCCGGTGAACTCAGCGCCAGCCTCGGCGGCACCATCGCCACCAACGCGGGCGGGATGCGCGCGGTCCGCTACGGCGTGACCAGAAACCACGTGATCGGCCTACAGGCCGTCCTCGGCACCGGGGAGACCATCTCCAGCGGCGGCAGGATCGCCAAGATCAGCAGCGGCTACGACCTCACCCAGTTGATCATCGGCTCGGAGGGCACCCTGGCCCTGGTCACCGAGGCCATCGTGAAGCTGCAACCGAAACCGGCGGCCAGCCAGACCGTGCTCGCCCCGTTCGCCGACCTGGACGCGGTGATCGGCGCGATACCGAAGATCATCGCCAGTGGGGTCGCGCCGAGCATCCTGGAGTACATCGACGCGCTGACGATGGCCGCGATCACCTATCTGACCAAGCTCTCGCTCGGTATCCCGGACTCGGTCCGCGACAGCGCGCAGGCGTATCTCGTCGTCCAGCTGGAAAACCGCGAACAGTCCAGAGCGGAGGAAGACACCGAGCGGGTCGGCGAGCTGCTCGGTGAACTCGGCGCGATCGACGTCTACGTGTTGGACGGCAATCCGGCGCACAAGTTGATCGAGGCCCGCGAACACGCCTTCTGGACCGCGAAAACGGCCGGCGCGCACGAGATCGTCGACATCGTGGTGCCCCGGCAGGCGATGCCGGAGTTCTTCCGTTCGGTGCGCGGACTCGTCGAACGGACCGGCTCCGGTTCCGGGGTCGCGGGCTGCGGCCATGCCGGCGACGGCAACGTGCACCTCGGCGTGTTCCAGGCCGACCCGGCGATCCGGGAGCGGCTGGTGCACGGCATGTGCCAACTCGGTGTCTCGCTCGGCGGCGCGATCTCCGGCGAACACGGCATCGGACGGGAGAAGAAGCCGCACTTCCTGGCCCTGGAGGACCCGGTGAAACTGGACCTGATGCGCCGCATCAAGACCGCGTTCGACCCGGCCGGCATCCTCAACCCCGGCGTGCTGTTCGACCCGCTCGACTGACCACCCGCCCGAGCCGCCTCATCCGATCGGCCTCGCCCGACTTACCTCGCCGATCCACCTGCCCCCGACTCGCCTGACGAACTCGAAGCTGGAGAACGAGAAGGACCATGAGCAACGAGACCGAGCCCGACGCGACGGCAGTACCGCAATCAGCAGGCACCGGCGAGTACAACGGCGCGCAGGCACTGATCAGCACCCTGGTCGAGGCCGGGGTGCAGGTCTGCTTCGCCAACCCCGGCACCTCGGAAATGCACTTCGTCGCCGCGCTGGACTCGGTGCCGGCGATGCGCGGGGTGCTCGCCCTGTTCGAAGGGGTGGTCACGGGCGCGGCCGACGGATACGCGCGGATGGCCGGCAAACCGGCGGCGACCCTGCTGCATCTGGGACCCGGCCTGGGCAACGGCCTTGCCAACCTGCACAACGCGCGCCGCGCGCACACCCCGATCGTCAACATCGTCGGCGACCACGCGACCTACCACAAGAAGTACGACGCCCCACTGGAATCCGACATCGACTCCCTCGCCGGCACCGTGTCCGGCTGGGTGCGCCGCAGCGGGACGGTGGCCGAGGTCGCCACCGACGCGGCGGACGCGGTCGCGGCGGCCTCCGGTCCGCCCGGCCGGATCGCCACCCTGATCCTGCCGGCCGACGCCTCCTGGTCGGCCGGAGGCACCCCGGCGGCTCCGGTGGCGCCGAAGGCCAGACAGACCGTGGCCGACACGGTGTGTGCGGACGTGGCGAAGGTGCTCGGCTCCGGCGAACCGACCGTGCTGCTGATCGGGGGCCTGGCCACGCATGAGGAGGGGCTGCGCGCGGCCAGCCGGATCGCCACGGCGACCGGGGCGAAGGTGTTCGCGGAGACCTTCCCGGCCCGCATCCGGCGCGGCGCGGGCCTGCCGGCCGTCGAACGCCTCGGTTACCTCGCCGAACAGGTCGGCTATCAGCTCACCGGGGTCAGACACATCATCCTGGCCGGGGCCCGGTCGCCGGTGTCCTTCTTCGCCTACCCCGGCAAGCCCAGCGACCTGGTGCCCGAGGGCGCGCAGGTGCACACGCTGGCCAATGACACCACCGAGGACCCGACCGCGGCGCTGATCGCGCTGGCCGACCTGGTTGCCGAGCAGGTCGAGCCGGTGCTGGCGCCGGCGAGTCGACCCGCCCTGCCGACCGGTCCGCTGACCGCGCGGAACTGGGTCGACGTCGTCGGTGCGCTGCTGCCGGAGAACGCGATCATCGCCGACGAGGCGAACACCTCCGGTCTCCTGCTGCCGACCGCGACGGCCGGCGCGCCGGCACACGACGTGCTCACGCTGACCGGCGGCGCGATCGGCTACGGCCTGCCGGTGGCCACCGGTGCCGCCATCGCCTGCCCGGACCGGCCGGTGCTGTGCCTCCAGGCCGACGGCAGCGCGATGTACACGCTCTCCGCGCTGTGGACGCACGCCAGGGAGAACCTGAACATCACCACGATCATCCTGGCCAATGCCGCGTACGCGATCCTGCGAATGGAGTTGCAGCGGGTCGGCGCGAGTGCCGGTGGGCCGAAGGCCGCCGACCTGCTGGACCTGTCCCGGCCCAACCTGGACTTCGTCTCGCTGGCCAACGGCATGGGCGTGCCGGGCAGCCGGGCAACCACGGCCGAGGAACTGGCCACCCTGCTGACCACCGCGCTGGCCGAACCCGGCCCACACCTGATCGAAGCCGTCGTACCGTCCCTGCTCTGAGCTGTCCCTGCTCTGACGTTGTCCCTGCTCTGACGTACCGACGTACTCGGTTCGGGCGGATACCGAACCCGTGACGAAAACTCGACAAAACCCTCACCCGATCGGACGAATCAGGCCGGCCGGCTGTCTGCCGATAAAAATGACATCGGGCCCCTCGGCCCCACTCCCCCGCAAGGTCTCCGGTGCCGCGGGTCGGCGCGCACCGGCGCGCATGACATGCTGGAGGAGTGTTGATGAATCAGGCGGTCACCACCGCCGCCATGCTGGTAGAGCACGCGCAGGCCCGCAGCTTCCTCGGCGCCATCGGTCACGGCGTCGTGGTGCTGATCCTGGTGATCTTCTTCATCGGGCTGGTGATCGGCCTGATCGTCGGCTTCCTGGTCGGCCGCCTGTTCGGCCGCCGCGACTCCAACCGCTTCTGACCGCCCTCGCCACCAACGCCAAGGCCCCCGAGGCAGCCGGTGATCGGCGCCTCGGGGGCCTTCGTGCGTGCTGGATCAGGCCTTCGGGCCGCCGGCCACGTAGATGACCTGGCCGGAGACGAACGAGGCGCCCTCGCTGACCAGGAACGACACCGTGTGCGCGATGTCCTCCGGCCGGCCGACCCGCGCGACCGGGATCTGGGTCGCGGCGGCGGCCTGGAAGTCCTCGAAGGACATCTTCAGCCGGTCGGCGGTCGCCTTGGTCATCTCGGTGACGATGAAGCCGGGCGCGATCGCGTTCACGGTGACGTTGAACTTGCCGAGTTCGATGGCCAGGGTCTTGGTGAAACCCTGCATACCGGCCTTGGCCGCCGCGTAGTTCGCCTGACCCCGGTTGCCCAGCGCCGAGGTCGAGGACAGGTTCACGATCCGGCCCCACTTGGCCTCGGTCATGTAGGCCTGCACCGCGCGGGACATCAGGAACGCGCCGCGCAGGTGCACGCCGAGCACGGTGTCCCAGTCGTTCTCGGTCATCTTGAACAGCATGTTGTCCCTGGTCACACCCGCGTTGTTGACCAGAACGGTCGGGTTGCCCAGTTCGTCGGCGACCTTCGAGACCGCGGCCGACACCGAGGCCGCGTCGCTGACATCGGCGCTGACCGCGATGGCGCGGCGGCCGTCGCCGGTGATCTCCGCCGCGGTCTTGGCCGCCTGCTCCTGGTCGAGGTCGAGCACGCCGACGGCGAACCCGTCGTGGGCGAGGCGTTTTGCCGTGGCCGCGCCGATGCCGCGAGCGGCCCCGGTCACGATCGCTACCCGGTCGGTCACGATTCCTCCAGAATCAAAAAATCCACAGTGGACACTTAACGAACGCCGATAGTCAGCTGTTCGGGCGGACCAGCACGCGGGCCACGGTTCCCTCGGCGAGGTCGCGGAAGCCCTCGGCGACCCCGGAGAGGTCGATCTCTCTGCTCACCAACGATTTCAGGTCCAGTTCGCCGCTGCGCACCTGGTCGAAGTAGACCGGCAGATCGCGCCGCGCGTCGAGCGAGCCGTTCACGCAGGGCAGGATTCGGCGGGCGAAGTAGAACAGTTCCAGCGAGGTGAAGTCGACGACCTCGGTCTTGCCGCCGATGCCGACGATGGTCAGCGCGCCACCACGCCGGGCCATCTTCCAGCCGTCCTTGATGGTCGCGGCGAGGCCGACGCAGTCGAAGACGTGGTCGGCGCCGCGCCCCTGGGTCAGGTCGCGGATCTGCTTGCGCGCCTCCGGCCCGGCCGGCAGGGCCGCGGTGGCACCGAGCCGCTTGGCGAGTTCGAGTTTCTCCTCGACCCGGTCGAGGCCGATGATCGTGCTCGCGCCGGCGATCCGGGCGCCCTGCACCGCGGACAGGCCGACGCCGCCGAGGCCGATCACCACCACGGACTCGCCGGGGGCCACGCCGGCCGTGGTGCGCACCGCGCCCACTCCGGTGGTGACCGCGCAGCCGAGCAGCGCGGCCTCGGCGAGCGGGATGTCCTCGGGCAGCCGGTAGCAGGCGTTCGCGGCGACCACGGTCTGCTCGGCGAACGCGGCCGTGGACAGGCCGGGGTAGATCGGGGTGCCGGCCTCGTCGTGCGCGTAGGGCCGCTGGCCCCGGTCGGCGGCGTGCTCGCACAGGTGCGCCTCGCCGTGGTCGCAGAACCAGCAGTCGCGACAGGGCGGATTCCACAGCAGCAGCACCGGATCGCCGATCGCGAGATCGGTGACACCCGGCCCCAGTTCGACGATCACGCCGGCCGCTTCGTGGCCGAGGACCGCCGGGCGGGTCTGCGCCATCACGCCGGTGGACAGCGACAGGTCGGAGTGGCACAGGCTGGCGGCCTCGATCCGTACCCGCACCTCGCCGGGGCCAGGGGCCGTGAGCTGGATCTGTTCCACGGTCAGCGGTCCGTTGACCTCCCGGGTCACCACCGCCATGCTTGAGCGCCGTTGCTCGTCAGCCACTGTCTCCGCCCACCTCCGTCTGAGATCCCACCGCTGCGCTCCACCCGTTGTTACGGGTAGGTCGCACTCAATCACGAGGCCAGCGGACCGGCAAGAGCACGGACTGTGCCGGTGCTCACCCGTCGCGGCGGGCCGCGCGCGGCAGCCCGCCAACGGCTCAGGCAGTGGCCGGCAGCTCAGGCGGTGGCCGCCGCGACGGACTCGGCCCAGATCCGCAGGCCCTCGTCGACCTGCGCGGAATC
>CAJCJE010000157.1 GCA_903970565.1 Candidatus Melainabacteria bacterium
TTGGTGGTGTTGGCGGCGGCGATGCCGCCCGCGCCGATGGCCTGGCCGTCGACCTCGGCCGGCACCGCGAGCGGCACACCGGCCACGTTGCCGGAGCCGCTGCCGTAGCTGCCATCGGTCAGGATCGAGCCGTTGGAGTGACCCGCGGTGGAGTTCGTGGAGTCACTACGGGCCTGGCCGCCACCGGCGACCGCGTTGCCGGCCAACTGCACCGGGGTGGCCAGCTGGCCGGCGACCACGTTGCCGGCCAGCGAACGGTCGCTACCGTTGGTGGTGATGTCGCCACCGGTGCTCGCGCACTGGTTGGCCGTGCCGGTGCTGTGGGCGGTGCCCACCGCGCTGACCGCGTTGTTGTCGATCTGTACCGGTGCGGCGTAGTTGACCGCGACCACGTTGTTGGTCAGCGAACCGGGATCGAAACCGGTGATCACCGAGTCGGGACGGGCCACGGTCTGGTCCGAGTTGTTCCGCACGACAGCGGGACCGCCGGCGGCGATGGCGTTGCCGGAGATGTCGATCGGCAGGACGACCTCGACGCGACCCCGGTTGCCCAGCAGCGGGTCACCGGACAGCGGGGAGTCCTGAGTGGAGGTGGCGGGACGTGCCGTGCCCAAACCCGGAACCGACTTGTTCAGCGCGGGCAGCGCCTTCGTCGCGGTGGGGGCGACCTTGCTCAGCGCGGCCGGGATGTTCCCGGCCGGCGAGGTGGCGCCGCCGGCCGGCAGGGCCAGACCCTGCGGCAGGGCTCCGGTGACCTGATCGGTACTGATGGTCCGGTTGATCGAAGGCAGGTTCTTCTGGCCGAATGGCGTGCCCAAAACGTTGTTGCCGACGTTCACCGGGACCGACACTCCGCCATCAATCGGCGACGCGGGGCGGTCCGGGCTGACGTTCTCGTGGGCAGAAGCGATGCCCGTACCGAGCATCAGCAAACCACCGGTGACCAGCGCGGTCTGAAGTCCGCGCCTAGCCCAGGTCTGCATTGGATCTCCTTCCGTGTTCCCCTTGCGGGGATTCCCTTTCGGGGCTTTTGTCGGATGACCGCGTACTTGTCGCCGTCGGTCATCCAGATATGGGATGTGCGGAGCGCGCCGACATGGGCACGTCCATCAGGGAGTTGCGCGGCACACGGGCGCGACAAAAGCGCGCGAGCCAGATGGTTCGCGGTGCGCGCACAGCGCTACCGCGGGCCGCGCGCTGGAATCAGTCGGGAGTGACGCCGGGCTGTTTGCCGGGCATCACCGAAGCCGGCTCGACGGCCGGCGAGAGCACGTCGACGACGTGCAGTTCGGGAGAGATCGGGGAACCACTGCCCGCGACGAGGCCGAGACCGGCCGATGCGGCGAACCCGTTGCCACTGCCGCCACCACTGCCCGGCACGGCCGGGAAGGTGAGCGGCCCGAACGGAGAACTGCCAGGGGTACTCGGCGCGAGCGGCAGGCTGCCGACGGGGTGGTGCTGGCCGACAACGCTGCTGGCATCGATTCCGGGCTTGCCGTGCTGACGGGCGGCGACCGGGAAGGACTGCGTCCCGGTCCGGTACCTGCCGGTGGTGCTCGGTTGCGCCGGAGTTGCCGGTACGGCCGGAGTGGAGACCGCGCCGCGACCGAGATGACCGACGAGTTGGGCGGGCAGCGCGGTGTCGACCGGAATCCGGTCACCGAGCTGGCCGACCGCGCCGCGCAGGCCGGTGGTGAGCTGGTCGAGACCGGCCGGCGTGGCCGGCAGGTCGGCGGCCAGGGGCAGCACCACGTGCCGACTCGGCTCGGTCACCACGTTCGCCGCGTTCAACGCGGTGGAACCGGCGTCGGCGACCGGGTCGGACACCGAGGAGACCGCCGAGGACAACCCGGTCCCGAAGGGCTTGCTCGCACTCTGTGCGCCACTCGCCTTGTTCGTGAGATCCGCGAGACCACTGCCAGTCACCACGGCCTGGCCGGGGGACACCACTGAGGGCAGAGTATCGGCGGAGGCGGTCGCCGAGGAGATCAACCAGGCAGCGGCGGTCGCCGCGGTCACGCCACCGAGGACCAGCAGCGCACGGGACAGCAGCCGCGATACGCGGTGCCCTCCTGCGGTTGCCTTGTCCACGATTGCCCGTGCCTCTCCTGGTCGTCCCGTTCGATCCGGCCCGCTGTTTCGGTCCGGCCCGCCGTGCGAGCCGTCAACGCTGTGCGTAGTCGAAACGAGATCGAACGGCTACCCAACGTTGACCCCGTGAGGTTGTCAGTCGACGGGGGTCGAGCGCATCCACATCGGGCCAACTTGCCCTGATCGTGTGACGAACACAGAGTGTTTCCATAAGACACGAAGAGTAGTTGTCCAGGTCAGCGCTCGCCGGCCTCGATTCGCCCGGTGTCAGCCGGCCGCCCTCCACGGCGTCAGACCTCTCGGCGGATCTCTCGGAGATCTCTCGGTGGACCTCTCGACGGATCTTGCGGCCGGCCGAGCCGACAGGACCTCCTCCGCCGAGGAGGACCGCGTCGCCGGCTGAGATTTTCGCGGGAATCCCCGGTAGTGGCCGTCTCGGCGACGCCCCTTCGTCCGGCTCGCCCGATACGGTTGCCCGGTGAGCACCTCGGGTCAGGCCAAGCCAACCGACGTCACGTCCAGCGTTCCCCGGCTGCTCCGGACGAGCGCAGCACTGAGCTGGCGTTTCCTCGTCGTGATCGCCGCGATAGCGGTTGTCGTCTGGGTAGCGGGCTACCTGAGCGTCGTGGTGTTCCCGGTGTCGATCGCGCTGCTGCTCGCCGCGCTGCTCGCCCCGGTGGTGGACCGGCTGGTGCGCTGGCACGTGCCGCGCGGCCTGGCCACGGCCATCGCCCTGATCGGCGGCCTGGCCGTGGTCGGTGGCGTGCTCACCTTCGTCATCAACGAGTTCTCCAACGGCCTGCCCGCGTTGGAGACCCAGGTCGGCCAGAGCATCCAGACGATCAGCAACTGGCTGGAACACGGTCCGCTGCACATGAGTCCCAGGCAGTTGCAGAACGTGCTGAACAAGTTCGTCAGCAGCATCGGCGCCAACACCGACGCGCTGACCTCCGGCGCGTTGACCACCGCCGCGACCGTCGGCGAGGTGCTGGCCGGCTTCCTGCTCACCCTGTTCACGCTGATCTTCTTCCTGCATGACGGTGAGTCGATCTGGTCGTTCGTGCTGCGCGTGGTGCCCGGCGACATCCGGGACCGGGTGAATGTGGCGGGACGGCGCGGGTTCTCCTCGCTGGTCGCGTACGTGCGGGCCACCGCCGAGGTCGCGGTGGTCGACGCGGTCGGCATCGGCGTCGGTATCGCCATCGTCGGCGTCCCACTGGCCGCGCCACTGGCCGCGCTGGTGTTCCTCGCGGCCTTCGTGCCCATCGTCGGCGCGGTGATCGCGGGCACGGTCGCGGTGCTGGTCGCGTTGGTGGCCAAGGGGTTCATTCCCGCGCTGATCGTGCTGATCATCGTGATCGCGGTGATGCAGCTGGAAAGTCACGTCCTCCAGCCCTTGTTGCTCGGCCGCGCGGTACGACTGCATCCACTCGCCGTCGTGCTGTCCATCGCCACCGGCCTGACCGTCGGCGGGATCGCCGGCGGGCTGCTCGCGGTGCCGCTGCTCGCGGTGTTCAACTCGGGTGTGCGGTCCCTGCTGCACGACCCGTCGATCAACCCGGAGGACGTGCACGCGCTGGTACGCAGCGAGGCGGTCCCACTGGATCGACCGGACCCCAGCCCGCCGAAAGCCGATCCCGAGTAACGCGGTCCACCGCCCGGATCGAGCCCGGAGCCTGATCCCGGTCGACATCGTCATGATGGCTCCGGGACAGTCCGGCAGCGGGCAGGATGATGCGTGAAGGGAGCCGACCTTGACGCAGCGTCGAACATCGGGCGCGAAGCCCACCGACCCGATCACCCCGTGGTGGCGGGCTGCCGTGGTGCTGCGGGTGGCCACCTATGCGTTCGCGGTCGCGATGACCGCCTTCTACGACCAGCAGTACGCCCGGCCGGTGCTGGGCTGGGTGGCCATTGCCGTACTGGGCGGCTGGAACGCCCTCACCTGCTACTGCTATCTACGCGAGTCCGGCAGATGGCGCTGGCTGATCTCGCTCGACCTCGTCGTGGCGTGCGCGATCATGTTCAGCTCCCGCTTCATCTTCACGCCGGCCGAACTGGCCAGCCAGGCACCGACCCCGCTGCTCACCACGGTCTGGGTGACCAGCGTGCTGGCGGCCGGGGCCATCGGCAGCGGCCCGATCGGCGGAGTGGTCTTCGGTGTCGTGCTGTCCGCGTTCAACTTCGGCACGCCCGTCAGCACTACTGCCTCGAACACCACGCTCGCAGCCAGCGGCAACCCGGTCGTACCCGGCACGATGGTGACGTTTACCGCGACAGTTGCGCCTGTATCCGGCACCGGCACTCCCACCGGCACCATCGTCTTCAGCATAGATGAAGCCACGGTCGCCACCGTTACCTTAAGCGGCGGGAAGGCCACCTACTCCACGTCGACACTCACCGCAGGCGAGCACTACGTGCTTGCGACTTACAGCGGCAGTTCCACTTACTCGTCCAGTGGAGACGGCTTCAACGAAGTGA
The DNA here is from genome assembly GCA_903970565.1 of Candidatus Melainabacteria bacterium. Lineage (GTDB taxonomy): Bacteria > Actinomycetota > Actinomycetes > Mycobacteriales > Pseudonocardiaceae > CAJCJE01. The sequence goes on from CAJCJE010000157.1 coordinate 4,573, forward strand.
TTCAGCCCAAGACACCGATCATCACTCCCGCAGCAGGCACCTATAACTCAGAGCAGTCAGTGACCATTACAAGCCCAACCGCAGGCGGCGTACTGTACTACACACTTGACGGAACGAACCCTACCGTCTTCTCCACGCCGTACACGGGGCCCATCATGCTCACCACGAGCAAGACGGTAAAAGCCGTCGCCGTGGCAACCAACGACGCCGATAGCGCCGTCGCCTCTTCCATGATCAATGTCATCGGATCTCCCACGGTACTGGGGGCGCCGGCCACACCTGTCGCCGCCACCACGGCCACGTTGAACGCCTTCGTTAACTCTCTCGGCCTCACCGGGACCTACATCTTCCACTACGGAGCCAGCCCCACTACCCTCACTACCGCCACCACGGCAACTGCCCTGACCGCGGTCA
>CAJCJE010000158.1 GCA_903970565.1 Candidatus Melainabacteria bacterium
TCAACGGCGCGCGCGGATCGGGCACCGCCGAGAGCAGCAGCTGGGTGTAGGGGTGTTTCGGGTTGCGCAGCACGTCCTCGGTCGGCCCGGTCTCCACGATGTGCCCGGCATACATGATCACCAGCCGGTCGGAGACATAGCGGGCGCTGGCGATGTCGTGGGTGATGTAGAGGAAGGACACGCCTTCCTTCTCGCGCAGCTCCGCCATCAGGTTCAGCAGTCCGATCCGGATGGAGACGTCCAACATGGACACCGGCTCGTCGGCCAGGATCAGTTTCGGTTTCGCGGCCAGCGCCTGCGCGAACCCGACCCGCTGCCGCTGTCCGCCGGAGAACTCGTAGGGATACTTCTCCAGCACGTCGGCGGCCGGGGTCAGGCCGACAACCTCCAGTACCCGTTCGGCCTCGGCGCGCCGTTGCGCGGCGGACAGGTCGGCGCGGTGGAGCGTGAGGGTGCGCAGGATGCCGTGTGAGACGCGGTGGGCCGGGTTGAGCGAGCTGAACGGGTCCTGGAAGACCATCGGCACTTCGCTGCGGTAGGCGAGCACGTCCTTGCGGGAGGTCATCGCCGACAGCGGTGTGTCCCGGAAGTAGATCTCACCGGAGGTCGGTTTGTAGACCATCGCCAGCAGCCGCGCGATGGTGGACTTGCCGCTGCCGCTCTCCCCCGCCAGCGCGACGATCTCGCGTTCGTTGATGGCCAGGTCGGCATTGTCCACCGCGTGCAGGTTCGTCCGGGAGAACAGGTTGCCGATGGTGAAGTGCCGGGTCAGTTTCTCGGTGCGCAGCAACGGAACCGGCACCGTGGCGGGTGTGGCTTCCGGTTGGGTGGGTTCAGACATGGACTTCCCCCTTCGCATACAGCAGACAGCGCACCGCGACCTCGCCGACGGTGTAGAGGGCCGGTTTCGTGTCGTGGCAGCGCGGCATGACGACCGGGCAGCGCGGCGCGAACCGGCAGCCGGGCGGCGGGTCGAGCAGCGCGGGCGGATTGCCGGGGATGCCGGTCATGTGCACGCGCGGGCCACGAATGGACGGGAACGCCTCCAGCAGACCCTTGCTGTAGGGGTGGGCCGGGGAGTCGAACACCGAGCGGGTCTCGCCCGCTTCGGCGATCTGCCCCGCGTACATCACGATCAGCCGGTCGGAGAAGTGGCTGACCAGCGACATGTCGTGGGTGACGAAGATGACCGCGAAACCCAGCTGCTGCTGCAACTCCTTGATCTGCACCATCAGCGACCGCTGCGCGACCACGTCCAGCGCGGAGGTCGGCTCGTCCATGATGATCAGGTCCGGGGTGAACAGCAGCGCCATCGCGATCATCGCGCGCTGCCGCATCCCGCCGGAGAGCTGGTGCGGGTAGCTCTTCACGTGCACCGGGTCGATGCCGACCAGCCGCAGCACCTCGGCGGAGCGTTGCCTGATCTTCTCCCGCGACCAGTTCTGGTGGGCCCTGATCGCGTCCTTGAACTGCGCGCCGATCGTCTTCACCGGGTTGAAGGCGTTCATCGCGCTCTGCATGACCACCGACAGGTCCTGCCAGCGGGAGGCGGCGAGCAGCTTGTCGGTCATGCCGACCAGGTTGTTGCCCTTGAACACGACCTCGCCGCCGGTGATCGCGGCTGGCGCGGAGAGCAGTTGGGCGATGGCGAACAGCAGCGTGGACTTGCCGCAGCCGGATTCGCCGACGATGCCGAGGAATTCGCCCTTCGCCAGGTCGAAGCTGACCCGCTCGACCGCGCCGACGGACCCCCGCGCGACGGCGTACTCGACGACGAGGTCGCGGACCTGAAGAATCTGGCTGTCAGGAGCGGGTTCGTGTGACACGTATCCTCCGAACCGGGCGTAGGGCGGGGTTGCTGATCTCGTCGAAGGCGTTGTTCAACAACGCGAACGCGGTGCCGAGTGCGGCGATGCACAGGCCGGGCACGGTCGCCCACAGGTACTGGCCGGTTTGCAGGGCCTCGTTGTTCTGCGCCCAGTAGAGCATCGTGCCCCAGTCGACGCTGCTGGTGTTGCCCAGACCGAGGAATTCCAGCCCGGCCGCGGTCAGCACCGAATACAGCGCCGCGGACAGGAAGTTCGCCACGATCAGCGAGGTCATCGTCGGCAGCAGTTCGAAGACGATGATGTAGGAGCGGCGTTCACCCCGGACCTTCGCCGCTTGCAGGAAGTCCCGGTTGCGCAGGGACAGCGCCTGGGAGCGCAGTTGCCGGGCGCCGTAGGACCAGCCGGTGACCACCAGCACGATGATCAGCACGGTGAGGCTGTGCTGGTTGGCGTAGGCGGCGATCACGATGACCAGCGGCAGCGTGGGGATGACCAGGAAGACGTCGGTGAACAGGTTCAGGATGTCATCGGCGATCCCGCCCAGGTACGCGGCGCTGACCCCGATCAGCACCGACAGCACGGTGGCGAACAGGCCGGCGACGACGGCGATCACCAGCACCGGCCGGGTGCCCCAGACCACCTCGGCGAGGATGTCCTGGCCGTAGGCGGTGGTGCCCAACAGATGCGAGCCGCTCGGGCCGGCGGAGCGCGCGTAGACCTCCGCGCCGGGATCGCCGGGAAACAGCCACTGCGGGATGATCGCCAGGATCAGGAACACGCCGAGCATGATCGCGCCGACCATCGCCTTGCGGTTGGAGCGGATCGCCCGCAGCAGGGCGCCTCGGGAGCGGCGCGGCCGGTCGGGGTGCTCGCCGGCGGGCAGCGCCGTCGGGATCTCGGTGACGGTCGGGTCGCCGATGCCGGCTGAGGTGACGGGGGTCGCCATGCCTTACCTCGCACTCCTCGTTCGGGGGTCCAGCAACGCGGTCGCGATGTCGGCGAGCAGCACCGCGACCAGCACCGCGACGGTGATCAGCAGGAACAGGCACTGCATCAGTGGGAAGTCCTCGTTCTGCACGGCCTGGATGAGCTGGAAACCGACCCCCGGATAGTTGAAGACGTCCTCGACGAGCACCGCGCCGGAGACCACGAAACCCAGTGACATGGCGAAACCGGTCAGGTTGGGCAGGATCGAGTTGCGCGCGGCGTAGTCGAACATGATCCGGCGCGAGGGCAGGCCCTTGGCGCGCGCCATCCGGATGTAGTCCTCGGCCAGGGTGGTGACCATCGTGTTGCGCATGGTCAGTACCCAGGTCCCGACCGAGGTGATCAGGATCGCCGCGGCCGGCAGGATCGCGTGTTCGATCGCGTTGCCGATGAACTGCGCGGTGAACCCGACGTTGATGCCGGGATCGACCCCGAGCGCCACCGGCAGCCACGGGTTGACCTCGGCGAAGATGATGATCAGCATCATGCCGACCCAGAAGTAGGGCAGGCCGGTGCCGATCACGAACAGCGGCGGCAGGATGCCGTCGGCCTTGCCGCCGCGCTTCCACGCGGCGATGGTGCCGATGCCGGTGCCGATGACGAACGCGATGAGCGTGGTGACGCCGACCAGGATCAGCGTCCACGGGATCGCCGCGGCCACGATCTGCGACACCGGTTGGAAGGACTCCACCGACACCCCGAAGTTCAGGGTCAGCGTGTTGCCGAGGTAGGTGACGTACTGGCCGATGACGCTCTGGCCGGTGTCGATGCCCAGGGACACCTCGATGGCCTTGAGCGTGGTGGCCGAGATGTGGCCGTGGAAGCGGGCCATGATCGCGGTGGCCGGGGACCCCGGCATCAGCCGGGGAATCAGGAAGTTGATCGTCAGGGCGGCCCACAGGGTGAGCACGAAGAAACCCAGGCGACGGAGTAGATACCTCATGGGGCCACCTCGCTGGCGCTCGGCCACACCGTGAACGCTCCCAGCGCTGGCCGGTTCCTGTTACTCACCCTGTGGACCTCTCGACGGAAGGGGAAACGCCGGGACTACTTGGGTTGCAGGTGCAGCAGCACCTGGCCCATGTCGGGGTAGGCGTAGGCGGCCGGCAGTGCGTAGGGGTTCTGCTGGGTCGGCCAACCACTGAAGTTCGTGGTGTCGTACTGGAACCAGTCGACCTCCTCGGTCACCGGGATGACCGGGACCTGCTTGAGCATGACCTGTTCCAGCTGCGCGATGATCGACTTCTGGGTGGCCGGGTCGGTGGTACCGCCATAGGAGTTGAGCAGCGCGTCGGTCGCCGGGTTGTGGTAGCGCTCGAAGTTCGATGTGGCCTGCTGGCCGATCGGGGCGCTGTTGCCGGAGTAGAGCCATTCGCGCATCTCGTAGTACGGCAGCGGCCCGATCTGGGTCTCCGCGTAGTACGCGAGGTCGAAATCGCCGGTGTAGAGCTTGTTGTAGTAGTCGTTGGAAGAGAGGTTGTCCGGTGTCAGTTCGATGCCGGCGGCCTTCGCGCTCTGCACGACGGTCTGGATCGCGGCGACCCAGTCGGAGTAGCCGCCCAGGTTGAGCACGTTGAACGACAGCCGCTTGCCGGTCGCCGACACCCAGATGCCGTCCGAGCCCTTGTGGTAGCCGTCGCCCTGGAGCAGCGAGGCGACCTTGGCCGGGTTGTAGGTGTAGTCGTCGGCGGCCTTGGCGGTCGGGTCGACCCAGCTGTTGAAGGTCGGGGTGACGATGCCCAGCTGGTTGCCGGCCGGCTCGTAGCCGTACTCGCCGATGGAGGAGGCCTTGTTGCGGTCGACCGCGTAGGCCAGTGCCTGGCGCACCACCGGGTCGCTGAGGCCGGGGACGGTCTCGTTCGGGAACAGCGAGACCTGCGCGACGGGCGGGAACCAGTAGTGGTGGTTGGGGCTCTTGTTCGCGTAGAAGGCGTCGATGTTCGGGATGAACTGGCTGCCCCACTGCGCCTGGCCGGTGGCGAGGTAGTTGTTGGCCGGGTCGTTGGAGGTGAACGCCGGGTAGAGCACCTTCCGCACCTTGGGCAGGCCGGGCTGCCAGTACTTCGTGTTCGCGGTGAAGGTGATGTTCTGCGGGGTGCACGGGTTGACCGTGTACGCGCCGGTGCCGACCGGGTTGGAGTCGGCGAACTTCGCCGGGTCGGTCACGCTCGACCAGATGTGCCGCGGGATGATCGGCGTCTGGTCGGCGATGTAGTAGAAGTACGGCACCGCGGCCGATGTGAAGTTGAACACGACCTGGTCGCTGCCCTGCTGGGAGACGCTGGACAGCACGCTCCACAGCGAGTTCAGGTCGATGGCCGGGTTCTGCTTGAGGTAGTTGAAGGTGAACGCCACGTCGGCGGCGGTCATCGGCTTGCCGTCGTTCCACGACACGCCGTTGCGGACGGTGAAGGTCAGCGTGGTGTTGTTGTTGCTCCACGCCCACTGGGTGGCCAGCCACGGGCTGGTCCTGCTGTTCTCCAGGGTGTTGACGAAGACCAGCGGTTCGTAGACGTCACCGGTGGACAGGTAGTTCACCGAGCTGTTGAACGGGTTGAAACTGCACGTCCACAGGCCACCGCTCTCGTTGGAGATGGTCAGTGTGCCGTTCCCACCCCCGCTTGCTGCCGAGCCACCGCAGGCCGCACACACGGCGACCATCAGGCCGCCGGCAACCGCCAGCGCGAACTTTCTGAAGCGCCTCATCGGGGTTGTCCTTCGCTATGGGGTTCACCGACACCACGCCGGGTGCCTGCTGTCGATCGCACGACGGGCGCGGGGACCCGGTTGCCCGGCCCGCGAACGCCCAGTGGCAAGCAGGGGCCTTCGCACGGTCGACTCAGTCGACTCGGCGTCGGTCTCCGACACCGACGGCGCACCGAGTAAGGCCACTGCCTCTCCTGCCTGGTACTTCCCTTTGATTTGTTAGGAAAGTAACCTAACGAATCGGCCCCCGCAAGACCCGACTTGGCAACGATCGCCGATCCCGGGGGCCGCGAGGAGGAGCCCGTGCGGGTGTTCGCCGCTCGACCGCAGCTGATCAGGGTGCTCAACGAGCAGCTGCTGCTCGACCACCTCCGGCGGCACGGGCCGTGCAGCCGGACGGAACTGGTCCGGGTGTCCGGCCTGTCGAAATCCACCGTTTCCGCCGCTATGTCCACTGTGGAACGGTCTGGGCTGGTTCGCGCGGCCGGTCACCGACGCGGCGCGCCGGGGCCGGCCGCGCAGCTCTACGAGATCACCCCGGACGCGGGTTTCGTGCTCGCGCTGGATGTCGGCCGCCAGTTCCTCCGTGGCGCGCTGGCCGACCTCTCCGGCGCGGTGCTGGCGCGGGAGACCAGCCGCTCCCGCGCCACCACCGGCTCCGGCCGGGTCACGGAGCTGGTCGACCTGGCCGACCGGCTCACCGGGGCGGCCGGCATCGACCGGACGCGGGTCACCCAGACCGTGCTGGGCAGTCCCGGTGTCTACGACCGCAGGGCCGACGCCGTCGCGCTGACCGGTGGCCTGACCGGCTGGGACCAGCCGGGTCTGCCGGCCCTGCTGCGCGCGGCCTTCGGCACCGAGGTGATCGTGGAGAACGACGTGGACGCCGCCGCGCTCGCCGAACAGGCGCACGGCCACGGCCGGCAGGTGGGCAGTTTCGCGTTCGTCACCGTGGGCACCGGGATCGGCATGGGCCTGGTGCTGGACGGCCGGCTGCACCGGGGCGCGCACGGCACCGCCGGCGAGATCGCGTTCCTCCCGCTGGCCGTCGACCCCGTCCTGGACGAGCAGGAGACGCGGCGGCGCGGCAGCCTCGAAGCGGCGGTGTCCTCGGCCGCGGTGACCAGGGCCGCCCGACGGGCCGGGATGCGCGGCGCGGTGTCCGCGCGCCGGGTGTTCGCCGCGGCGGCGCGCGGTGACACCCGCGCCGGCGCGGTCGTCGCGGCCGAGGCCGCTCTGGTGGCGACGGCGATCCGCACGGTCGTGCTCGTCACCGACCCGGAACTCGTCGTCCTGGGCGGCGGGATCGGTCAGGCCCCCGGTTTCGTCGACCTGGTCACCGCGCGGTTGGCCGAGCAGGCCCCGAACGTTCCGCCGGTGAAGGTCAGCGCCCTGGGTTCGGACGCGGTGGTCAACGGCTGTCTGGCCGCCGGCCTGGACCGGGCGTGGGAGCTGCTCACCGCCGCCGTCCCCCGCCCCCAGCTCGCCCTGGAGTGAGGGGTCGCGGGCGCTCAGACCGGTTCGGCGTAGAAGTCGGCCAGTACCTCGGTGGCGGCGCCGATCGCGACGATGTCCTGGCCGAGGTCGTCGATGTCCACCTGGATGCGCTGCCAGCGCGGCAGCGGCAGCAGCGCGGCCAACTGGGTGCGCGCCTCGTCCCGGTACAGCTCCGGCGCGGCCAGGACCGCGCGGCCGGCCAGCACGATCCGTTCCAGGTCCAGCAGCTGGACCAGGTCGGCCAGGCCGATGCCGAGCAGTCGGGCCGCGCTGCGCTGGTCGGGCGCGGTGTTGTGCAGCAGTTCCAGGCAGCCGCGCCGGCCGCACAGGCAGAACGGCCCGTCGTGGGCCAGGGTGGTGTGGCCGAACTCCCCGGCGTTGGTCCGAGGCCCCCGGTAGACGGTGTTGGCGATGAGCAGCCCCGCCCCCAGCCCGGTCCCGACGAACACCACGGCCGTGGCCACCTCGGTCTCGGCCCGCCACAGGTAGGCGAACGCGGCGGCGTTGGTGTCCTTGTCCAGCACCACCGGCAGGCCGACCGTCTCGGCCAGCAGCGCCCGCAGCGGCACCGCGTCCCAGCCGGCCAGTCCGGTCGCGCCGAGCACCATCCCGCTGCGGTGATCCAGCGGTCCCAGCGCGCCCACTCCGACGCCCAGCACCAGGGACCGGTCCACGCCCGCGCACAACCGCGCGACGCACTCCCCGATCGCCGAGACCGCGCGCGCCGGGGTGAACCCGGAGGGCAGCGGCCGGGTCACCGTCGCGGTGGGCACGCCGAGCAGGTCGGTGCGCACCGCGCGCACCTCGTCGCGCTCCAGCTGCACCCCCAGCGCATAGCGGGCGGCGGGCCTGATCATCAGCCGGGTGCGCGGTTTGCCCACCCCACTGGCCGGCTCGCGGAACTCGTCCAGCAACCCCGCCCGGATCAGCTCGGGCACGATCTTGGACACTGCTTGTTGGGTCAGTCCGCTGCGCGCGGCCAGCTCGATCCGGCTCAGGCCGCCGGCCCGCCGGATCGAGGTCAGCAGGAGAGCCAGGTTGTGCCGCCGCACGCCACGCAGATTGACCCCGAGTTCCACCACGACCACGATCATGCCCACCGCTGGCCAATTAATCAACAGTGTTGTTTAATTCGGTCATGACGTCATTCACGGTCGGCATCCTCGGCTACGGCATCGGCGGTCAGCGCTTCCACGTCCCCCTGGTCGAGGCGACGCCCGGCCTGACGGTCGGCATGATCGTCACCGGCAACCCGGAGCGGGCCGCGCGGGCCCGAGCGGCCTGCCCCGCCGCCGCGATCGCGCCCAGCGCCGAGGAACTGTTCGTCCGCGCGGCCGAGTTGGACCTGGTCGTGGTGAGCACGCCCAACCGCACCCACGTGCCGCTGGCGCTGCGCGCGATCGAGGCCGGCATCCCGGTCCTGGTGGACAA
>CAJCJE010000159.1 GCA_903970565.1 Candidatus Melainabacteria bacterium
TCGGCGGGCAGGGCGCCGGCAACGGCGCCACCATCGGCCTCCCCACCATCGCGGGAACCGGCACTTTCGGTGTCAGCGAAGAGGAAAGCACGCAAACAACTTACAGCTACAACAACAGCAGCTCGACCGACGAAGACTACGTCTGGTTGAGCACCCAGGCCGACTACTACACGACCGTCGGCGTGCCCTACGTGTTCTACAAGCCGGCCACCGGCGGTGCCGTGATGGCCGAATACCCGAACGACCTGGGCCCCTGGTTCAACCCGGACATGCTGCCCTCCGGCTGGACCGGCAACCTTGGATCGTGGCAGTGGGCCCAGAGCGATCCCGGTAGCGCGAACACGTCGGACACGTCCCTGTCGTTCCCCTGGCTGTCGGCGGGCACCTGCTACGTCGGCCAGTCACTGACCCTGGCCAGAATCCTGCATCCCAACGAGGCAGGGCTGCACCTCATCGCGCAGGCACCGTTCGAGACCGAATCCAACCGGCGCTGACACTCGCAAGATATGCGACCACGCCGGGCCCGCGTCCACGGGCCCGGCGTGAGCCGGAGTGCCGCGGCGGGTGGCGGGGTGTGACCACATCGAGGTTGATCTCCGACGCACCCGGGTATAAATTTAGTTACGTACCCGTTTCGTTTCATAAATGAGAGGTGAGTGTGCCTGGCACCCGCGACGCGCGGCCCGCTCGAGGCAGACCGCGCGACGCCGGCCGGGACCTGGCGATCCTCGACGCGACACTGAGACTGCTGGTCGAGGTCGGATACGACCAGTTGTCCATCGAGTCGGTCGCGGCCGAAGCCGGAGTGGGCAAGCCCACGGTCTACCGGCGCTACGCCGGCAAGGCCGTGCTGGTGGCTGCGGCGGTCGAGCACCGCGCGGCGAGCGTTCCGCCTGCGACTCGGACCGGCGATCTCCGCCACGCCCTGCTGCACACCGTGGAATGGCTGGCCGAACAGATCGCCGAGCAGGAGATCGGACTGCTCGGCGCCCTGTTCGCCGGTATGCGCGGCGATCCGGACCTGGCGGCGGAAATGCGGCGGATTCTGCGACGCGACGAAGCGGCCATGACCGAGCACCCATTCGGCGGCGTGCAGGGCGAACACCTCGTCCCCGGAGCGGCCGGACTGTTCGCCGAGATCGTTCCGGCGCTCATCGTGCACCGGCTCGTGTTCGTCGGACAGCCCAGCGACCAGAGCTTCGTCGAGCACATCGTCGACGACATCCTGCTACCGCTGCTGCTCCGGCCCCGATGACCGGTGCGGCGTCCCCTGCCCGCCTGACCGCCGGCGGAATCCAGATATCGGCGCAGACGGTCCGGTACCAATCCTCGACGCACCGGAGGCAACAATCATGATCGTCATCACCGGCGCGACCGGCGCCCTGGGCGGCGCCACCGTCGAGCACCTGCTCAAGTGCCTGTCCGCAGACCAGATCGGCGTCAGCGTCCGCGATGTCGCCAAGGCACAGCAGTTCGCCGATCGTGGCGTGCGCGTGCGGCGCGGTTCCTACGACGACCCGGCCGCGCTCCGTGACTCGTTCGAGGGTGCCGAGCAGATACTGCTGGTCTCCCAGAACGACCCCGGCGGCGACGGAATCAGTCTGCACCGCAACGCGATCGAGGCCGCGGTCGCCGAGGGCACACAGCGCATCCTGTACACCAGCCACCAGAACGCACGCGGCGACAGCCCGTTCGCCCCGTCGCACGAGCACGCCGCCACCGAAGCACTGCTCGCGGAGTCAGGGGTCGCCTGGACCTCACTGCGCAACGGCTTCTACGCCCACAGCCTCGACTGGCTGCTCGGCCCCTGGCAGCAGACCGGCGTCATCACCGCACCGGCCGACGGCCCCGTCTCCTGGACCGACCGCGCCGATGCAGCCGAAGCCGCCGCGATCATCCTCACCGGACAGCACCCCGTCGACGGCCCCGTCACGCTCACCGCGCGCCGCGCCGTCACCTTCGACGACATCGCCACCACCGCAGCCGAACTCACCGGCCGCGACATCACCCGCGTCGTCATCGACGACGAGCAGTGGCTCGCCGACCGGATCGCCGCCGGCACACCCGAGCAGATGGCCCACCTGCTGCTGTGGTTCTTCCACGCCGCCCGACACGGCCACTTCAGCGAAACCGACCCGCTGCTGGCCGAACTCCTGCACCGCGAACCACGCACGGTCGCCGACCTCCTCACCGACCGGATCAACACCCGAGTTCCGAACACGATGTAATCGCGCCTAACTCGGCTGGTCGGCGAACGGCGTCACGGTCAGCGTGGCGCTGCCGTACTTCGTCCACACCCGGTTCACGTAGTCGGCCATGATCGACGAGGACAGCAGCCCGCTCGTCAGGCCGTCGCCGGGCGAGAGCGCCCGCAGCACGGTTCCGTTCGAACTGGTCTGGATCAGGTTGCTCCAGCCGCCGGGCTGGGCGCGCAGCGAGGCGAAGAAACCGCTGTAGCCGCCCGATTTCAGGTGCCCGGTGCTCTGGGTGCCGTCGGAGCCCCTGACACCGACGGCATAGGGCGCCGAGAACATGTCGACCTGCGTGCTGTTGACGAACAGCCCGCTGCTGTTGAGCGTGTACTCGCTCCAGTTGAACAGGATGTTCTCGTTGGGGTCGCTCGGGTTTTGCACGGCCGGCTGGACCAGGCCGCCGGTGGCCAGTTGGAACACCAGCTTCTGCCCGTAGGAGAAGTACAGTCGGCCGGAGAACTGCGGGATGTCGATGGTGAGGGCGGAACCGTTGGCGGGGCCGATGATCGAAGCGTCCGGTGCGGCGATCGGTGGCACGGCACCGGCCGGCCAGGCGTGGAATGTGCCGCCCGCGTCCGCCCAGCCCTGTTGGCCGGTCGACAGCAGGGGCCGATGTCGTAGATGTAGACCTGGTCGCTGCGGACGGAATTGTTGCTGATTTCCAGTGGAATAGTGGCCAGTACCGCGAATGCGGCCGGTGCCGTCGCCACCACCCCGCCGGTGACGCCGGCCAGCATGGTCAACGCGACGAAAGCCCTTCGTAGCAGACGCATTGATGTTCTCCTCGTCGATGCGAGTGGAGAGGATGGAACTCAGCGTCGGGCAGCCGATGATTCCTGTCAATGATTTCGACCGAACGACGAGAAACGACGCGGACCAGTCGATGCGGTGGTATTCCGTTCCGTTGTTTCTCCGGTCATCTGAACGAGTCAGTATCGCTGGTCAGCGAACTAATACCTATTAGCACCTTGCCTCCGCCGCCAGGAATGCCTACCGTTTCCTTTGCCAGGAAAACCACACAGGAGCGCCAGCATGATCAAGAGCGGTAGCCGTCCGTTGCGCGCGCCCAACAAAGATCAAAGCAGGCCGGACACATATTCCTGACCGTGTAACAGCTGCTCGACAGGTTCGAGCCTGTAATATTTCCACGCGCGCTAATTGGCTTGTGTTTTCAGTTTCGGGGTCCGTTTTCTGGTCTTACCACGAGTCGTGGTGCCGACTGCGCGACGATGGCGGCGATCGGATGCTCGGCGAGCTCCAGCCGCGCTGTGCCAGCCAGAGGGCCGGGTCCGGTCGGCCTCGGCGGCGATGACCTGCTCCAGGGTGACCCCGGCTTCGGCGATCCAGACCACCGGCCGGGTAAAAGCCCAAATGATCGACCGCGTTCGGGGCACGGGGTGAGGACGGGCCCGGTATCGACGCTGGCATGTGCTGACCATTGCTGGCACCACCCCGTGACGTGCCCGACCGCCCAGGTCGAACCGTCCTGTTTTGGGCCGCCGTTGATACGGGCGATCATGCCGAGCCGTTCGTCAGCTGACCGTGCCGTCCACCTGGTCCGTGGTCGAGTCCGGCAGGATCGGATCAGGCCCCGGCACCGGACTGCCACCGTTCAGCTGGGCCAGCGCGGCTCCGCCGAGCAGTACGACCCCGCCCGCGATCTGCATCCGGTCCAGGGTCTGGCCGAGCAGCAGCCACGCCGCGATCGTGGCCATCAGTGGTTCGATCACGCCGAGCACACTGGCCACCGCCGAGGACACCCACTTCAGGGAGAAGGTGCCAATCAGGTACGGGGCCGCGGTACTCACCACCGCGATCAACACGAGCAGCAGCCACACGCGCGGATGTCCGCCGTGGAGCGTGGTCGGTGCGCCGAGCAGGTGCAGTGGCAGTGTCCACGGCGCACTGATCAGGCTGATCAACACCGCGCCGGCCACCATCGACCAGGTTGTCAGGCCGATCGGGTCGTGCTTGTCCGCGCCGCGCTCGGCGATCAGGTAGTAGCCGGCGGTGCCGATCGCGGAACCGAGCCCGGCGGCGAAACCGATCGGGTCCAGCGTCAGTCCCTGCCAGACCTGCACGAGCATGGCCAGTCCGGCTACGGCCAGACCGATGCCCAGCCACGCCAGCGCACGCAGCCGCGTCCTGCGCACGACTCTGATCCACAGCGCCACCAGCACCGGCGCGATGAACTCCAGCACCATCCCGATGCCGACGGAAATCCTTGCCACCGCGATCAAGTAGCACAACTGGGTACCGGCGACGCCGAGCAGCCCCATCCCGAACACCAGTGGTGTCTCGCGCCGGCGCAACCGCAGCGAGCGCCTGCGTACCAGAGCGACTGCCGGTAGCAGGATCAGCGCGGCCAGCACGATCCGCGCGCTGGCCACCTGGGCGACGCTCCAACCGACCTCCATGAGCGCCGTCGCCAGCCAGCCCGAGGTGCTGAACAGCACCGCGGAGCAGATGGCCAGAACCGTGCCGCGACCCCGGTGATCGGCCGCTGTGCCGGTTTCGATCGAGTTCAGCGTTTCGCACCGAACTCGGCGGAGACCTCGTGCAGTTCGCGGAATGCGGCTTCGAGTTCGGCGTCGAGACCGGCCGAGGGGTCGTGCATCCAGCGTTGCGTGGCGACGGCGCAGATGCCCATACCCACCTGAGCACAGAGCTGCGCGATGCGCGCGTCGACGCCCCTGGCCTTCAGCGCCTCGGTGAGAAAAACGACGAGGGCGGCCACCTTGGCAACCTCGCGCTCCTGCAAAGCCGGCGTCACCTCGATGACGCGCGCGCGAAGCTCCGAAACGGGCCTGTTGCCCTCGATGAGCGGCACGGCACCGTGGAAAGCGGCCCGCAGTGCCGGTAACGGCTCGACGTGCGCCGGAACGGACGCCAGTGCCTTCGTCAGCTCCTCGCGAAGCTGCTTCTCGCCGTCGAACAGCACTTCACGCTTGTCGGCGAAGTGCCGGAAGTAGGTCCGCTCGGTCACCCCGGCCCGCGCCGCGATGCGGTCGGTCGTGGTCTGGTCGAACCCGTGTTCCATGAACAGCTCCAGCGCGGCCTGCTGGAGCCGATCCCGGACGACCTTTCCGCTTCGTGGCACGAGCCCAGCGTAGCAGGTTGCGTCAGTGACTGACATCCTATAGCGTCAGCCACTGACGATACTTATCGTCAGCGACTGACTATTCAGGTGAGCCGCGGAGATCCGGACATCACGAGAGGGTGCAGGGTGGATCGCTTCAACGGCAAGACGGTTGTGGTCACGGGAGCCAGTTCCGGCATCGGCGAGGGCATAGCCCGGCGCTTCGCCGCGGAGGGCGCGAACGTCGTCCTGGCGGCGCGGCGCAAGGAGCGGCTCGATGCCCTCGCCGCCGAACTCGGTACGCAGCGCACGCTCGCCGTCGTCACCGACGTCACCAACCAGGAGGACATCGAGTCGGCGGTACGGTCCACCGTCGACCGCTTCGGCCGGATCGACGTGCTCGTGTCGAACGCCGGCAGCGCCGTGCTCAAGGAATTCGAGGAGACGACGCTGGCCGACTGGCGTTTCACCATGAGTACCGACGTCGAGAGCTGTTTCCTCGGAGCCCAGGCGGCCCTGCCGCACCTGAAGCTGAGCCGGGGCAGCGTGATCAACATCGCGTCCGCGTCCGGTCTCGGTGGTGACCGAAGGCTCACCGCCTACAACGCCGCGAAGGGCGCGGTCGTGAACTTCACCCGAGGACTTGCCTTCGATCTCGGCCAGTTCGGCATCCGGGTGAACACCGTCGCCCCGTCTCTCACGATGGACGACCAACGCGCGACCGTCCCCGAGTACGGCGCGCTGATCGAGCGCTTCAACGAACGCAGGGCCCTGCGGGGCTATGCCACGCCCGCCGACATCGCCGGCTCGGTCACCTTCCTCGCCTCCGACGACGCGCGCTTCATCACCGGCACGGTGCTTCCCGTCGACGGAGGAATCACCGCAGCCAGCGGACAGCCCAACCTGTTCTGACCCGACACACGTCAGCCGAGCGCACACACCAGCGACAACGACTTCCCGACCGCAAGGAATCACCATGACCGTCTCCCCCGCCTCCCTGGACCCCGAACTGGCCGCAGCGCTGGCGGCCATGCCGAGGGCCGCGAACGGAAGCCTCCTGGATCTCACGGACATTCCCGCGCTGCGGGCACAACTGAGCGCGGTCGGTGCGCAGCTTCCGGTACCGGCGCCGGACCCTCGGATCACCATCAGGGCCCTCCACGCACAGCGGCCCGATCAGTCCACATTGGACATTGTCTTGTTCGCGCCGGCCGACGTCGACCGGCCGCTGCCCGCCCTCGTCTGGTTCCACGCCGGCGGGCAGATTCTCGGCGGCGATCCGGCCGTCGACGACGTCGAATACCACCGCGCGCTCGCCCTGTCGATCAACAGTGTCGTCGCCGTCGTCGGCTACCGCCTGGCGCCGGAAACTCCGGCACCGGGCGCGGCCGAGGACGGGTACCTCGCATACGCCCATCTCCTCGCCCATGCCGAGGAGTACCGGATCGATCCCGACCGGATCGGCATCGCGGGAGCGAGCGGCGGCGGTGCGGTTGCCACCGCGACCGCGCTCATGGTCCGAGACCGTGGCGCGGCACGCCCGTGCCTGCTGTCGCTGAGCTACCCCATGCTCGACGACCGCAACGAGACACCGTCGAGCTTCCAGGTGACCGACATCGGCGTGTGGGATCGCCGCGAGAACCTCCTTGCCTGGACGGCGGTGCTCGGCGATCGAGCCGGCCGGCCCGATGTCGACCCGTATTCCGCGCCGGGGCGCGCCACGCAGCTGCACGAGCTGCCGGAGACGTTCATCGCCGCCGCCCAGTTCGACGTGTTCCGTGACGAGGACGTCGACTTCGCCAGCCGCCTCATGGCGGCCGGAGTCCCGGTCGAACTGCACGTCTACCCGCACGCCTTCCACGCCTGGGATCGCTTCGCGCCGGCGTCCCGGCTCGCGCGGTCGTTCGAGCGCACCTGGCACGACTTCCTCTCGCGCTATCTGCACGGCTGAGGTGAGCGAGGGGGGTAACTCTTACGGCTTGCTGACAGGTGCCTCGACGACGACTGCCGATCGCGCAACGGCCGATACGCTCACCGAGCTGTCGACGATCAGGTGGCTGGTTCCATTCCGGCACCAGCCGTCGTGCCATATCGAATAATTTTCCCATCGAATTCATTCGACACGAAAACCGCGACGACACCGCGAGGCGAGAATGCGCAATCCCATCCCGACGCCGCGCCGCGCCTACGGTGCGCATCCGCTGCATCTGCTCGCGCTGCTCGGCTGTTTCGCGCTGACCGGCGATGTCGTGGTGCAACTGGTGCACGCGCCGCTGTTGTTGCGGATGGCCATCTGGTTCCTGGCGGCGGTGATCGGCCACGATCTGGTGCTGTTCCCGCTCTACGCGCTGGCCG
>CAJCJE010000160.1 GCA_903970565.1 Candidatus Melainabacteria bacterium
CGGTTGCGGACAGGTCGTCGACGGGAATCCACGCGACGTCCTCGGCCACCGGTAGACAGGGAGCACCCTCTACCGGCTCCATTTGACCACCGTCACGGTGGTTCCCCTGCCGACCTCGGTGTCGAGCTCGAAGTCGTCGACGAGTCGTCGGGCACCGCTGAGGCCGAGGCCGAGGCCGTTGCCGCTCGTCCAGCCATCGGTCATGGCCAGATCGAGGTCGGGAATACCCGGTCCACTGTCCTGAAAGGACGCGCGAACACCGGTTCGGTGGTCGTCGCGCACGATACCGATCTCCGCCGCGCCACCGCCGCCATAGGTCAGGGTGTTGCGGGCCAGTTCGCTCGTCGCCGTCACCAGTTTCGTCTGGTCCACAAGGGACAGTTTCACTTGTTGGGCGTAGCTCCTGGCCAGCTGGCGGACCCGGACCACATCGTCATCGCCGATGATCTCAAGTCGCGCCGACTCGGTCCCGAGTTCGGTCAC
This sequence comes from Candidatus Melainabacteria bacterium, assembly GCA_903970565.1. GTDB lineage: Bacteria > Actinomycetota > Actinomycetes > Mycobacteriales > Pseudonocardiaceae > CAJCJE01. The sequence goes on from CAJCJE010000160.1 coordinate 484, forward strand.
CGGGTGACCTCGGGCGGCGGCTGCGCCCATTCCAGGCCGGTTCGGCCTCGGGTACCGCGCAGGATTTCCAGGCCCTTCTCCAGGTTGAGCGCCGTCCGCACGTTGCCGAGGGTCAACCCGAGTTCGACCAGGGTGATGGCCACCGCCGGCCGCATCCCGACCACGACGGTGTCCGCGTCGAACAACTGGGACACCGAGGCGATCGTGGCGAACATCCGGCCGATGAACGAGTCCACGATCTCCACCGCGGAGATGTCGATGACGACGCCACGGGCGCTGATCGAGCTGAGTTGCTCGGCGAGGTCCTCCTGGAGGTCGAGCACGCCCTGGTCCTGGAGGTCGACCTGGATGGAGACCAGCAGGACGTCGCCGATCCGCAGAATAGGAACGCGGTCCATATCAGCGGCCCGACCGGGCCGTGGCAACCACGTCGACGCCGCTGCGTCGCAGTGCGTGTCGGAGCGCGTCGGACAGCGACGCCTTGGTGGTGATGTCGCCGAACTCGATACCCAACGCCACGATCGTCTGCGCGATTTGGGGCCTGATGCCCGATATCGTGCATTCCGCGCCCATCAACCGGGCGGCCATCACCGTCTTGAGCAGGTGCTGCGCCACCTGGGTGTCCACCGCGAGCACCCCGGTGATGTCGATGATCGCGTGTTCCGAGCCGGTGTCCACCAGCGCTTGCAGCAACTTCTCCATCACGATCTGGGTCCGGATGCTGTCCAGGGTGCCGACCAGCGGCACGGCCAGTACGCCGTCCCACAGCTTGACGACCGGCGTGGTCAGTTCGAGCAGTTGCTCGGACTGCTCCTTGATGATGCCCTCGCGGGTGCGGGCGTACGCCTCGAACGTACGCAGCCCCAGCACGTCGAGCAGGGTGGAGAAGGTCAGCACCTGCCGGTACAGGTTCTGGTCGTCCTGCTGACCGACCAGTTCGGACACCGCCTGCTTGAGGGTGAACACGCTGATCGCGGTCTCGGACGGGCTGAAGCCCTGCCTGGCGCGTGCTCGCGACAGGTCCTCCAGCAGTCCTTTCACCTCGGCGAAATGGGAGTCGTTGACGTTGCCGGTCGTAGCGAGCGCCTGCTGTAGCGCATCGAACAGTTCCCGCGAGTCACTGTGCAGCTCGGCCTCGGTGAGGCGACCGCGCAGGGAGGGCGCGGTGAGTTCGACCCAACGGTGGATCAACTGCTCGCTGTCGGTCCTGAGCAGTTCGACCAGTTGAGCCAGGTGTTCTGCCGCAGCGTCCACGCCGACCTCCGTGTCGTGCCGGCGGTTCCGGCGTTGGGCGAATACTAGTGTGGAATGGAATTTACTGATGGCCATTCGACACTGGCACGGCGCCCCGGCGTCAGTCGGCGGCCAGTGGCCAGCTCATCCGCACCGTGGTGCCCGCCGCCGTTCGGTCGATGCCGGACCGCTCGGCCAGGGCACGGATCAGCGTCAGGCCGCGGCCGTGTCGCGGATCGGGTGTCCTGGCCGACTGCCAGCGGCCCTGGTCGCGGACGGTGATCTCAATCCGGCCCGCCGCCGGGGCCAGATCGGCCCGCAGCTCGAATTCGCCGGTCCGCCCGAGGTAGGCGTGGCTGACCACGTTGCTCATCGCCTCGTCCGTGGCGAGGGTGATCGCCTCGACGGTGTCCTCGGTCGCGCCGAGGCTCCTGGCCCAGCCGGCGAGAGCCCGCCGGATCGGCCTGAGCTGGTCGCTGGTGGCCGGCCCGGCCCGGTAGTACACGGTGGGGCCCGACGCCCCGGTCGGGTAACCCTCAGCGGTGAGTTCGTCCGCCTGATCCGCCGGATTCATCGCGTCTCCCCACTGTGCTGCCGCTGAAAAATGGTATTTGTCCCGCTGAACTCATATCGTTCATCCAGACCGAAGCGATACGGCACCGGTGACACGCGCTCAGCGACTGTCGACCGGAGACGATTTCTTCGGTCTCGGCTGCTGTTGAGTCCGAGCCGCAACTGCGGCAGGCAGCCGGATTGCCATGACCTGGCGGTTATCCCGCCGTCCACCCCGTCGGCCGACGTGCGTCACCATCGTCGAGGCCGGGGCCGGAAGGTTCCTCTCGGTCGTTGATCTCCGGCCATCTACTGGGTACCCGCTCGGCGAATTCGCAACCACATCGAGATGCGGCCCGGCGTGCCGATGGTCGGCGTACACGTGTCGGTGGCGCGCCGACCTCGTGATGCTCGACTGGGTGGACAGTTGGCGGTACGCGGCAACCGGGCCAGGTGCACGGCATTGCTGGCCAGCGTCCCGGTTGTCGAGACGACCTTCTCGGGCGTCTGGTCGAGGTCCTGGTAGTCGACCGTGTGCACG
>CAJCJE010000161.1 GCA_903970565.1 Candidatus Melainabacteria bacterium
TCAGGAGTGCGCCGGCGACGTGGTCGATGTCTGTTCCCTCGCTCATGTCATCAGGTTAGACTGATAAGTTTGCTGCTGACAAACAGTGGTCGGGGCGAGGATGCGCACGTAACGTCGCGCGGCTGGCGCGCCGAGGGGACAGGGCGAGTCCGATCGCGCAGACTGGCGGCGTTCGTCCGGTCCGATGCGGCCGGTGACCCGACATGACGAGTGGGAAAGGATCGTGCGCGATGGCCACGAAGCTGTTTGTGAACCTGCCGGTCAGGGACCTGGCCCGGTCGAGGGAGTTCTTCGCCGACCTCGGTTTCGACCTGTTCGGTGCTGGTGCGGACATGGCATCCGTGGTGATCAGCGAGTACACCCAGGTGATGCTGCTCGCCGAGTCGACCTTCGCCGGCTACGCCCGCAACGTGGTGGCGGACGCGAATATGAGCACCCAGGCCATTCTGGTCGTCGGCCTGGACTCCCCGGCGCAGGTCGACGACCTGGTCGAGAAGGCGATCGCGGCCGGTGGCAGCGCGATTGGCGCCGCGCAGGAGGGCCCTTACCGTTATCAGCGCGGTTTCGCCGACCTCGACGGTCACCACTGGGAGGCGTTGAGCCTGGTCGCGCCCGCTCCCGGATCATGACGGCGAGGGTGTCACCTCGGCGCGGACCGGTTGCGCGCCTTCGGTTGCGCGGGGCCGGCCGGCAGCCAGTGCGCGGGTCTGGTGAGGGTGGTCGGTAGTCGGGTGGTCGCGTCTGCTCTGGCGGAGGTCAGTTGGGCCTGCGTGAGGAAGATGGCCTCGGTGAGGTCGGCGCCGGTGAGGTCGGCATCGCGGAGGTCCGCGCCGGTCAGGTCGGCCAGGCGCAGGTCGGCGCCGCGGAGGTCGGCCGCGATGAGCATGGCCCCGCGGAGGTTCGCGCCGCGTAGGTCGGCGCCGGTCAACCGGGCGCCGATGAGGTCGGCGCCGCGGTGGTTGGGTCGGCGGCCGGTGACCGTGGCGCGGGCCAGTTCGCTGGCGTGGGACAGCAGTGGGTTGATTTCCTCGCGCAGCGCGAGAGTGTCCAGGCCGGCGACGGTGTCGGCGCTGCCGGCGGTCAATGCCGCGATCCGTTCCCGCGCCGCGTCCAACTCTTCGTGTACTGGGCCGGCGGCGGGCAGTGCGAGTGCCGAGGTGACGTACCAGAGCAGTTCGTGCAGTTGTCGCATGATGGGGAACACGGTGATCATCTGCCGCGCGGCAGCCTGGTCGTCATGCCAGTCTTGGCCGCCGAAGGTGATCTGGGAAACCTGCTGGCCGGCGCCGAAGCAGTCGAACACGGTGCAGCCGCGGAAACCCTGTTCGCGCAGGTGGGTGTGGATGCCGCAGCGGAAATCGGTGCGCAGGTGTCGGCAGGGCTGGCCGGCTTTCTTGGTGATGGCGAAGTCGGCGGAGGCGGCGAAGGGCAGCGCGACGCAGCACAGCCCGAAGCATGTCGAACAGTCGGCGCGCAACGCAGGGGTGTCGGTCACCGCCGTGCGGGGTTGGTGTGGTGCGGGCGTGGTGGTGGGGTTGTCGGTGGGTGGGTGGTTCATGGTGGGAGGCATTGTCGCAAAGGCGGTCCGGCGAGGACGCTATCGGCCCTCGTCCTGGTGGGCGCCTTGGTCCGGGTCGGCCTTCGTTGCGCTGTCCGCGCCCTGTTCCGGGTCGTGTTCCGGGGTGGGGATGTCGGGGGCGTCGCGTAGGTCGGCGAGTTGGTGGGCGAGGTCGTCGGGGTTCAGTCGGGCGGGCGTGGTGCGGTTCAGGAAGTCGATCAGCAGGTCGGTGAACCGTTGTGGTTCGTCGCAGTGCGGGAAGTGCCCGGCCGACTCGAACACGGCCAGTTCGCTGCCCGCGATGGTGGCCGCGGCGTGGCGGCCGTGTTCGACGGGGATCATGGTGTCCCGGCCGCCCCAGACGATCAGGGTCGGCAGTTCGGCGGCGAGGTAGAGGCGGTCGGTCGCGTCGATGCGCTGTCCGCCCACGTCGATGACGCTGCGCACGGTGTGTACGAAGGCGTCCCGGCCGGCGCTTTCGGCCAGTGAGGCGAAGGACCGCGCTGATTCGTGCACTGACGGGGTGAATCGCATCGGCAGCGGTAGTTTCTCCATCACTCGGCCGATCTGGGTGGCGGCCGAGACGATCCGGTGGTCGGTCAGCAGGGGCAGTACCCATTCCGCGCCCGGCAGCGCGACCGCGCGCAGGAACGGGCTGACTTCGCGGCCGAGGCCGCCGCTGTCGACCAGGACGAGCCGGGCGCAGTGTTGCGGGAACTGGTAGGCGAACTGCATGGCGACGCCGCCGCCGAGGGAGTGTCCGACCACGGTGGCATGGTGATGTCCCAGCGCGACCAGGAGGTCGCGGACGCCGCTGGCGTAGGCGCCGAGGGAGTAGTCGCCGCGTGGTTTGGCTGATTCGCCGTGGCCGAGCAGGTCTGGTGCGATCACTTGCCGTCGGTCGCCGCGTCGGGCGAGTTCGTCGAGTACCGGTGCCCAGGTCTGGGCGCTGCCGGCGATTCCGTGCAGCAGGACCAGTACGTCGTCGGTCGAGTCGGGGTCGGTGTTGTTCCCGGTTGGTCCGGCTTCCCAGTAGCTGACCCGGTGCCCGTGGAGTGCCATCGTGCGTTTGCGCATGTCGGCGCGAGCGTCCATACCCGGCACAGTACCCATCCGTCGGCTCGGACAGCCGGGACCAACCGGCGATCCGGGGGTGTCGCACGGAGGTCATCTTCAGGGCAAGCGTGTCCTCACCGTCTGATCTTGAGTACGACAGGTCTCATCCGTCCACACCCGAAGGGCGGCCCGTCGTGTCGCTGGCGTTTCCGGTCGTCGCGGGTGGTCGGTCGTCTCACGGCAGTGTGGGGTGGACGGGCCGTGTCGGCCCGTCCACCCCACACTGCTTACTGCTGTTTCAGTTGGCTATGTCGGATGGTGCGTGGTCAGCTGGTCGTCAGTGCGGTGTCGTCCAGCACGAAGGACGTCTGCAGGGACGAGTCCTCCTTGCCGGTGAACAGCAGGGTGACCGTCTGGCCGGCGAGGCCGGTGACGCTGTAGCTGTGCTGGGTGTAGCCGGTGGCGGCGTTGAGGTTGGAGAAGGTCGCCACCGTGGTGGAACCCGCCTTGACCGTCAGCGTGTCGTACGCGGTGGTCTTGCTGGTTTCCGCCGTGTCGATGTGCAGCCAGAACGACAGCGTCACCGAGCAGCCGGCGGGGATGGTCACCGACTGGGACAGGGTGTCGGTGTGGGTGGTGCCGTAGCCGTCGAGCCACGCATCCCAGTTGCCGGTGTGGGCCGGTTCACCGTCGCTGTTGTTCTCGCCGATCACGCCGGAGGTGGAGGACCAGACGGTGTTGCCGGATTCGAAGCCGGGGTTGCCCAGTTTCTGGCCCGGCGAGGTGCAGCCACCGCCACCACCGCTGGTGGTGATCGTCCAGGTGAACGACGCGCTGCCGGTCAGGCCGGTGCTGTCCTTCGCCGTCACGCTGACGGTGTAGGTGCCGGCCGTGGTCGGCGTCCCGGAGATCAGGCCGCTGGTGGACAGGGACAGGCCGGTCGGCAGACCACTGCCGGTCCAGGTGTAGGGAGCGGTGCCTCCGGAGGCGGACAGTTGCAGGCTGGCCGCGGTGCCGACGGTGCCGGTCTTGCTACCGGGGTTGGCGACGGTTACCGAGCCACCGGTGCTGCCACCGGTGACCAGTCCGGCCAGGCCGTTGGGGGTGCCCCAACCGGTCGGGCCGTCGTAGCCGGTGCCGGCGGTGCACAGGTAGGTCGGGCTACAGGACCCGTTGGCGCCGCTGGTCACGTCGTTGAAGCTGCTGGTGTGCTGGTAGATGTCCTGCGCCGGGGAGGTGCCGGGGTTGCCGGCCAGCGCGTACATCGCGGCGATCATCGGCGAGGAGGCGCTGGTGCCACCGACCTCGTTCCAGCCGCCGTCACCGTTGGTGGTGTCGTAGACGGCCAGGCCGGTGCTCGGGTTGGCGTCGGCGGACACGTCGTCGTCGGTGCGCTTGGAGCAGCCGGTGTCGGTCTGCCAGGACGGCTTCGGTTCGTAGGCGGAGCAACCGGAACCGGTGCCCTCACCACCGGAGCTGGAACCCCACACGGTTTCGGTCCAGCCGCGGGAGTTGGAGGCGGTGCTCAGCGTCGTGCCACCGACGGACACCACGTCCGGGGAGGTCGACGGGTAGATCGCGCCGTAGCCGTCGTCGCCGGCGGAGGCGGTGATCACGATGCCGGGGTGGTTGAAGTAGCTGGAGTCCAGACCGGTGTCGCTGGAGGCCTCCGTGCCACCCCAGGAGTTGGAGACGTAGCCGGCCATGCTGGCGGCGGTGTTCTCCGCGATGTAGAGGCCGTCGCTGCTGTCGTCCTGGGCCTCGACGAGCACGATCTTGCAGTTGGGGCAGATCGCGGACACCATGTCCATGTCGAGGGATTCCTCGAGGGACCAGTCGTCGCTGCTCGGCGAGGTCGGCGGCAGCGGGGAGGTCTGACCGGTCTGGTTGACCTTGGTGAAGTTCGCGGCCGGCAGGCCCGCGTCGGACCGGTAGGTCGCCAGGTCGCTGGCGGCGGTCGGGTCGTCGTAGGCGTCCACGAGCGCGACGGTGGCGTTGCCACCGGAGCTGGCCGAGGCCGAGGCGATGTTGTAGGCGGACTGCAACTGCGACGGGCCGTATCCGTATCCCGAGGGGATCGCGGCAGGGGTGGCGGCCAGATCGTTCTGGAGCAGGGGGTGGGTGTCGGTTCTCTTCAACGCCTGGCAGGCGAGCTTGCCCGGCTTCGCCGTCGTCGGGCAGGCATGCTCGACGGGCGCACTGGTTGCTGCGGTTGATGACGTAGCCGTGCTCGATTCGGGGCTCGCTACTGCTGTCGCGGACGCGAACGACAACGACAGAGCGGCGATCCCGGCGAGCGTCACAAGCCCTCGCGTGACACTACGCAATGTTCCTCCAACGCAATGGAACGATGCCCAATGAGCGGGTCACCCATTGGTGCCATGTGTGTACAACCCGTGTGAGCCCATTGGTGTCTCTGCCGTGTCAGTGGCACAAAAGTGCCGGTAACGTTCTGGTTTCCGATGGGTGGAACCCACTGATATGTCCAGGTCTCTGAAACGATCTCGCGGCTGGGTGCGTCTTTCGGCGCAGCGGCGCCGGGCAGTCGGCCGATGGACCGCCGCGTGGGGCGGTCCGCCGGAAATCCCTGGTGGACCCGGCCGGGTGTCACCGTCCGTGTCGACGGTCCAGCTGGGACGTTCCCGCGTCGGCGACACGTCCGCGGTGTCGCCTGCCGGGCTCCGGCGGTCGG
>CAJCJE010000162.1 GCA_903970565.1 Candidatus Melainabacteria bacterium
ACCCGGTTGCGGCTGCTGCTGGCCGAGACCGACGCCCGAATCCTGGTCACCGACCAGCGGTGGGCGCCGACCGCGACCGAACTGCGGCACGGTGGCCCGGTCGTCGTACTCGGCACGCCGGACACCGAGCACGACGAGACCGCCCCGGCCGTCACCATCGCCGAGGACAACCTCGCCTACGTCTTCCACACCTCCGGCTCGACCGGTACGCCCAAGGGCGTTGCCGTGCGGCATCGCGACGTGGTCGCGCTGGCCTTCGACCGTGCCTTCGCCGGTGGCGCGCACGACGCGGTGCTGCTGCACTCGCCGCAGGCCTTCGACGCCTCCACCTACGAGCTGTGGGTGCCGCTGCTGCGCGGTGGCCGGGTCGTGCTGGCGCCGCCCGGCGACGTGGACGCCCAGGTGCTGCGGCGGATGATCACCGAGTACGGGGTCACCGGTCTGTGGCTGACCGCCGGCCTGTTCCGGCTGATCGCGCAGGACTCGCCCGAGTGCCTTGCCGGTCTCGCGCAGGTGTGGACCGGCGGTGACGTGGTGCCCGCCGGCGCGGTGCGCCGGGTGCTCGCCGCCTGCCCCGGACTGACCATTGTGGACGGTTATGGTCCCACCGAGACGACGACCTTCGCCACCCACCACAGCATGTCCGAGGTTGCCGAGGTGCCGGATCTGGTGCCGATCGGCCGGCCGCAGGACAACATGCGGGTGTACGTCCTGGACGAGGCACTGTCGCCGAACCCGCCCGGCGTACCGGGCGAGCTGTACATCGCCGGCGCCGGCCTGGCACGCGGCTATCTGCGCCGGCCGGGGCTGACCTCGGAGCGGTTCGTCGCCGACCCGTTCGGCCGCCCCGGCGAACGGATGTACGCCACCGGCGACGTGGTGCGCTGGACCGAGACGGGCGTGCTGGAGTTCATCGGGCGCGCCGACGACCAGGTCAAGATCCGTGGGTTCCGGATCGAGCGCAGCGAGATCGAGACCGTGCTGCGCCGGCACCAGGACGTGGCCGAGGCGGTGGTCGCCGCCGTCGTCGACGACACCGGACGCAAGCGGCTGGTCGCCTATCTCGTGCCGCGACCGGGCTCGGCCCCCGATCCCACCGCGCTGCGCGGTTTCCTCGGCACGAGCCTGCCGGACTACATGGTGCCCTCGGTGTTCCACACCCTGGACACGCTGCCGCTCAGCGCCAACGGAAAGCTCGACCGGCGCGCGCTGCCGGCACCGGTGTGGCAGCAGGTCACCCAGTCCGGCCATGTCGCGCCGCGCACCGAGACCGAGGCGGCGCTGGCCGCGATCTGGGCCGACGTGCTCGGCATGGACCGGGTCGGGGTCACCGACGACTTCTTCGAGTGCGGCGGCGACTCGATCCTGAGCATCCAGATCGCGTCCAGGGCCCGGCAGGCCGGTCTGGCGCTGAGTCCTCGGGAGGTGTTCGAACACACCACGATCGCCGCGTTGGCCAACGCCGTCACCACGGTGGCCGTGCCGGTCGCCGACCAGGCCCCGGTGACCGGTCCCGTTCCGCTGACCCCGATCCAGCACTGGTTCTTCCGGTTCGATGCGAACCAGCCTGCCCACTTCAACCAGTCGGTCCTGCTCGACGTGGCCGACGCACCGGACGAGCGGGCACTGCGGCTCGCGCTGGCCGGGGTACTGGCCCACCACGACGCGCTGAGGATGCGCTTCGAGAACACCGAAGACGGTTGGCGCCAGCACAACGCGCCGGTCGAACCGGTCGACGTGCTGCACCGGCACGACCTGTCCACCGTTGCGCAGGCGCAGCGCTCCGCCGCGCTGCGGGCGATCACCACCGAGACCCATCGCGGGCTCGATCTGGCCGAGGGTCCGCTGCTGTCGGCCGCGCTGCTGGACTTCGGGGCCGAGCAGTCACCGAGGTTGCTGCTGGTCGTGCACCACCTGGTGGTGGACGGGGTGTCCTGGCGCATCCTGATCGAGGACCTGGACACCGCCTACCGGCAGGCCAGCAACGGCCAACCGGTCGACCTCGGCGCGAAGACCACGTCGTTCCGCGACTGGGCGGTCCGGCTGACCGAACACGCCGAGGCGGGCGGCTTCGACGGCGAACTCGACTACTGGCGCGGCGTCACCGAGGGCGCCGAGACGAGTATCCCGGTGGACTACCACCGGGGCGCGAACACCATCGGCACCATGCGGTCGGTGACCGTCCCGCTGGACACCACCACAACTCGCGCGCTGTTGCGTGAAGTTCCCTCGGTCTACCGCACCCAGATCAACGACATCCTCCTCACCGCCCTCGGCCACGTCCTCACCACCTGGACCGGACACCACAACACCCTCATCGACCTCGAAGGCCACGGAAGAGAACACATCCTCGACAACACCGACCTCTCCCGCACCATCGGCTGGTTCACCACCATCTACCCCACCACACTGTCCACACACGACAACTGGACCACCACCCTCAAACACACCAAACAACAACTCCGCACCATCCCCCACCACGGCATCGGCCACAGCGCCCTGCGCCACCTCACCCACCACCCACTCCCCACCACCACCCCACCCATCAGCTTCAACTACCTCGGCCAATTCGACTGGCCGGTGACGGCGGGCGGCCTGGTCCGCGGAATGCCCGGTGGGCTGGACGGCGACGCGGCGGCGGACACCCCGCGCGGTCACCTGCTGGACGTGGTGGCCAGCACCGAGCACGACCAGCTGACCTTCACCTGGTTCTACAGCGCGGAAACACACGCGCAGGAAACGGTCTCGCGGTTGGCCGATCAGTTGCGGGACGCGGTCGTGTCGATCGTGCAGCACTGCGCGCAGCCGGGAGCCGGCGGCCGAACCCCCTCCGACTTCCCCCTCGCCCGACTCGACCAGACCACCGTCGACCACCTCGCCGGCACCGGACACGACACCGACGACATCTACCCCCTCACCCCCATGCAAGCCG
>CAJCJE010000163.1 GCA_903970565.1 Candidatus Melainabacteria bacterium
CGACACCGGGGACGGTGCGCAGGACCGCCTCGATCTCCACCGGGTGGATGTTCTCCCCGCCACGAATGACGAGTTCCTTGATCCGGCCGCAGATGGTGAAGTAGCCGGCGTCGTCGCGCCGGGCGAGGTCGCCGGTCCGGAACCAGCCCTCCCGCATCGCCTCGGCGGTCGACTCCGGGCTGTTGTGGTAGCCGACCATGACGTTCGGCCCGCTGACCCACACCTCGCCCTCCTGGCCGGCGGGTACGTCGATCCCGGTGTCGGGGTTGACGATGCGGACCCCGACGCCCGGTACGGGCAGGCCGCAGGACCCGTCGACCCGAGCACCCTCCGGCGGGTTCATGGTGATGGCCCCGCAGGTCTCGGTGCTGCCGTAGGCATCGACCAGCGGCACCCCGAAGGTCTCCTCGAAGTCCCGGCGCAGTCCGGCTCCGGTGACTCCGCCACCGACCAGACCGATCCGCAGGGCCGGCGCGGAGAAACCGCTCTCCTTGGCTGCGGCCACCAGATGGTGGTATGTGGTGGGCACGCCGGCCAGGAAGGTCGAACCGGTCTCGCCCAGTGCCCGGATCACGTCCTCGGCGGAACTTCCGTCCATGATCCGGGCGGTGGCGCCGACCACGGTGACGGACAGCACGCACGCGATGTGGGAGAGGCTGTGAAACAGCGGGAGCGGCCAGAGTACCCGGTCCTGGTCGGTCAGTCCCGGAATCGGCACGTAGCAGGAGGCGACGGACCACAGGCAGTTGCGCTGGGTCGACAGGACGCCCTTGGGCCGGCCGGTCGTGCCTGAGGTGTAGAACATCCAGGCCACGTCGTCGAGGTCGAGGTCGTCCCTGGCGGGCTCGGCCGGCTCGCGCACGGCGAGTTCGTCGTAGGAGTGGACTCCGGCCCGCGCGGGGACCTCGCCGGTCACCACGAGCGTGGCGTCGGGGGCCAGGGCGGGCAGTTTCGGCGCCTGCGCGGCATCGGTGATGACCACCGCCGCGCCGCTGTCGGCCAGCAGGTACTCCAGTTCGGCTGGCGCGGCGGCGGGGTTGAGCGGCACTCCGATGCCGCCGGCCCGAACGATCGCCAGGTAACTCTCTACTGTGGACACCGAGTTGCGCAGGCAGATGGCCACCCGGTCTCCTGGCCGCACGCCGAGGCTCGCCAGGTGCCCGGCCAGTCGGCGGGTCCGCGCTGCCAGGTCGCGATAGGTGACCGCCCGCCGGTCATCCTCGAAAGCCACCTTGTCGGGGAAACGGGTCGCGTTCTCCAGGAGTGCGACAGCCAGTGGCTTGATGAGGTCGGTGCGCACTATGCCGCGAATCCTTTCGGGTTTCGGTGGGAGGAAATGCTCACCAGGAGACGGGCAGGGTCTTCACCGCGAAAACGGACCCGCGCAGGCGCAGCGGTACTTCCTCGACCGGGACGGCCAGCCGAAGGTCGGGGAAGGACCGCAGCAGGGCCGACAGGCCGGCGCGCAGTTCCACGCGGGCCAGATTCTGGCCGAGGCACTGGTGGATGCCGAAGCCGAACGCCACGTGGCCGGAGGTGTCGCGACCGATGTTCAGCTGCTCCGGATGCGGGAACTTGGCCGGGTCGCGATTGGCCGCCGGCAGGGAAATCGTGACGCTGTCGCCCTTCTTCACCAGCTCGCCGTTCAATGTGACGTCCTCCAACGCGGTGCGGTAGGTCTCGTACTGGTTGACGGTGAGGTAGCGCAGCAGCTCCTCGACGGCGGCGTCGAGTTTCGTCGGGTCCGCGCGCAGCGCGGCCAGTTGGTCGGTGTGGTGCAGCAGCGCGAAGGCGCCGACGGCCAGCGCGCTCTCGGTGGTCTCGTAGCCGGCGAACAGCAGCAGCGTGACGATGTTGCGCAACTCTTCGGTGGTCAGCTGATCCTCGGCGACGAGGCGGCTGATGAGGTCGTCCTCGGGCTGCTTGCGCTTTCCTTCGATGACCTCGTCGAAGAAGGCACCCACCTGTTCGTAGGCGGCGGCGGTTTCCATCGGGTCCGCGTCCTGGTCGTGGAACAGCGCCGGTGCGTGGGCGTACCGGTCACGTTCGTCGTAGGGCAGGCCGACCAGTTCGGACAGCACCCTCAGGACCAGCGGCCTGGCGAAGTCCGCCACCAGGTCGGCGGGCGCCCCGTGCGCGCGCAGGGCGTCGACCTGCTCGGCGGCCACGGCATCCACGCGCGAGGTCAGCCGGTTGGCCCGGCGGGCGGTGAACTCGCCGGTCAGCAGGCGCCGGTAGCGGGTGTGGTCGGGCGGGTCCATGTGGATGAACATGCCCGGGATCTTCGGATGGGTCGGGATCACCTGGCCCTGGTGCGTCACCGGGAAGTGGCCGACCTCCGAGCTGTGGCTGAACCTCAGGTCGCTGAGCACCTCGCGCACCAGCTCGTAGCTGGAGACGAGCCAGCCGACGTGCCCGTCCGGATACACCATGCGCGCGAGCGGACGCCGCGCACGCAGCGAGTCGAATATCGAAGGAGGATCGAACTGATGAGTCCGCGCCCACGGCACCTCGAAGGAGATTGTGTCGGTCATGGCATCCTTCCCATTCGAGATCGTGTACAGCTGCGCGAAGTGCCTTCGAGTCCTATTCGGCGATCTTCGTGCGGGCCGTCCACCGGAAGACCGCGACATCGCAGCCGTCGATCGTCCGGCATTCCCCGTCATGGACGAAATGCTCGTATCCACCGAGGTGGCTTATCTTGAGCACTCGGCCCAGCTCTGCCTCCGCAACGCTGCGGTCCGTTGCCGACAATTCGACCGGTCCACCGCTCAGCGTGATTTTCACTTGCGTGACGCTCATCGCGATCTCCCACTCTCGGCGGTGTCGATCCGCCTATTCGGACCCCTGTCGGAAAGCGCATTCTT
>CAJCJE010000164.1 GCA_903970565.1 Candidatus Melainabacteria bacterium
TCTTGGCCGCGCGTAAGTGAGGATGGTCGGCAGGGACCAACTCGTCGTCACAAGGAGATCCGCATGTCCGAAAAGGCCGCGTCGCTGGTCGCCCAGGCCAAGCAGTGGGCTACCTACTATGGCCCGTTCACCCAGGGAGAAGAAAGCACCGCGCTCACCGTGGAACTGCGTTTTCGGGCCGCGTGGGACGACAACGACGCCGACACGCTCGCCGAGGTCTTCGCCGACAACGGCAGCATTCTGCTCGGTGACGAACAGCTCAACGGCCGGGATGCCATCCACGCCCGGCTGAAGGAGGGCTTCGCCGGCCAGTACCGCAACTCCCGGATCACCGAGGAGCCGGTAGAGGTCAAGTTCCTCACCGAGGACGTCGCCTACCTGCTCACCGAGGGCGGTGTCCTGTTCGCGGGCGAGGAGAGCCTGCCCGTCGAGCGCACGTTGCGCACCACCTGGATCGCGACGCGGCGCGAGGGCAAGTGGGCACTGATGTCCCACCAGAGCAGCCCGATCACCGGCTGACGGAGTGGACACGAGCGAGGGGGCGCGGACCACGGTCCGCGCCCCCTCGCTCGTGTCGGTCAGGCCGCACGCCCCCGGGTGTCGCGACCGGTGGCGACGTCGACGAGCCGGTCGACGATCCGCACCGGTGAGGGCTGGGCGTGGATCTCCTCGGCGACCCGCGCCGCCGAGGACCGGTAGCGCGGCAGATCGAGCAGTTCCGCGCAGTTGCGGGCGACCGCGTCGGGGCTGACCTGATCCGGGGTCAGCCGCATCCCCACCCCGGCCCGCACCACGGCGTCGGCGTTGTCGAACTGGTCGTCGAACACGGGCAGCACCAGCTGCGGCAGGCCGGCCTCCAGCGCGGCCAGCGCGGTGCCCTGGCCGCCGTGGTGGATGGCCGCGTCACAGCCGGCGAACACCGGTGACAACGGCATCCGGCCGACGTGCGCGACCCCCTCCGGCAGGGCCGGCCAGCCGGCCGCGATGCGGTCGTCGACGGCGACCACGACCTCGATGTCCAACTCGGTCAGCCGCGCCAGGATGCCCAGTACGGTCTCGGCGACCCGACCTCGCCCCTGCCGGGGCACCACCGTGCCCAGGGTCAGGCACACCCGAGGACGTCGACGCGGCGCCAGCAGCCAGTCCGGCACGCGCGCCTCGCCGTTGTAGGGGACGTGCCGGATGCTCTGGTGGAAGGTGGCGTAGTCCAGCCGCAGGCTGGGCGGCCACGGGTTGATCGACAGCGCCGGTCTCGGCAGGTCGGTGACGCCGAGCGCGGCGAGCCGGCTGCGCAGCTCGACCGCGGCCGCGGCCCGGTACTCGGCGAGCGGGGCCGCGCCCCAGTGCAGCTCGCAGTGCGGAATCCGGTGGGCCAGCGCGGCGACCGGTCCGGCGAACTCGGCCCGCTCGCTGACCACCAGATCCGGCCGCCAGGAGTCCACCAGCCGCGTCATACCGGGCAGGTTCCCGGTGGCGATCCGGCCGAACATCCGGCCGTTGGTGAAGCGCAACTCCTCGAAACCGCCGGACGCGCTCCCGTCCGTCGCCAGGTCGACGAAACCCGTGCCGGGGCCGCAGGACGCGCCGGGCAGGCCGGAGCGAAGCACGGTCGGCAGAAAGCCGTCCGTGCTCGCCACCAGCACGTCGTGGCCGACGGCCGCGCACGCCCAACCCAGTGGTACCAGCGGGAAGAAGTGCCCCGGCAACGGGATCGTCGTGAACAGAATTCTCACTGCGGCACCTCAGTAGGTGACCACGGCGTGGAAGCGAACCTCGCCCTTGCCCACCCGATCCACCGCGTCGGCGATCTGCTCGGCGGCGAAGGTCTCCACCAGTGGCGTGACCCGGCCGGCCGCGACGAGGTCGAGGGCCTCCCGCAGGTACTGGGTGCCGTTGTGGGTGGCGCCCAGAATGCGCTGCCCGAGACCGAAGAACGGATGCGTGGGCGGGATGGTGAACACGTCGCCGGTGTCGATGCCGGCCAGCACCAGCCGGCCGCCGGGGCGCAGGCCCTGTAGGGCGTCGGCCGCGGCGCGGTAGGAGTTGCCGGTGACCAGGACGACGTCGGCGCCGCCGGCCTCGCGCAGCTGCGCGCCGTCGGACACGACGAGGTCCGCCCCCAGTTCACGGCACACGGCGTGCTTGTCCGGGGAGCTGGTGATCGCGATCGTCTCGAAGCCGCTGACGTGTGCGAACTGGACGGCGAGGTGGCCCAGACTGCCGATGCCCAGCACCGCGACCCGCTCCCCTGGCTGCGGCTGCGCAGCGCGCAGCGCGCTCCAGCTGGTGTAGCCGGCACACAGGATCGGCGCGGCGAGTTCGGGGGCCAGCCCCTCGGGGATGAGCACGGTCTGCTCGGCGGCGACCACGATGTACTCGGCGTGTCCACCCTGGACGGTGAAGCCGGTCGAGACCGGCTCGGCGCAGAGGAAGGCCGACCGCGCGGACAGTGGCTGTTCTCGCTGGCAGTGCTCGCAGTGCCCGCAGGTACCGCGAATCCAGGTGGTGCCGACCCGTTCGCCGACCCTGCGACTGGTGACCGCGCTGCCGACCTCGACGATCCGGCCCACGGGTTCGTGGCCGGGAATCGCGGGATCGACCGACGGGAACGGGAGAATCCCCTTGGTTGCCAACACGTCGTTGGAACACAGGCCACTGGCCTCGACGCGGATCAGCACATCCGCCGCGCCCGGCCGGGGCGTGGGGACCTCCCGGATCTCCCAGGTACCGTTGACCTCGGGAATCACTGCTGCCTTCATGAACCCTCACCCTCGCTGCACCGTGGGTAGGCCGATGCCGGCTCGACCCTGGAATCGCACATGGTTGCGAGGAAATCCTCGCACCCGGGCGATTCCAGGGTCGTCTCGCCGATTGCGCCTCAGGCGATCCGCCGGGTGGACTCCCAGGTGCGCAGGTTCACCACGGTGCCAAGGCGCGACCGCACGCACTCGCGCAGCGCGTCGATGACCCGGTCGACGTCCTCGTCACTGAGGGACTGGTGGATGGGGATCAGCAGGGTGCGGGCCGCGGCGTCCTCGGCGCCGGGCAGCACGGCGGTCGAGTCGTAGGCGGGCACCTGGTGCAGCAGCGGGTAGCGGAAGGTGGTGTAGATGCCGCGTTCGTAGAGGTCGCGGGCGATCTCGTCGCGGATGCCGCCGTCAAGGCGCAGCCAGTACATGTAGTAGGAGGACTCGTGGCCGGCGGGCAGCGGCGGCGGGATGTGCAGACCATCCACATCGGCCAGTCCGGCGTCGTAGCGGTGCGCGATCTCGCGGCGCCGCGCGATGAACTCGGGCAGGCGGCCCAGTTGCACCACGCCGATGCTGGCGAGTACGTCGTTGGTGACCGAACGCCGGGAGAAGGAACTGACGTCGAACTCCCACCACCGCGTCTTGGCACGCAGGGCCTGGTCGTAACCGCTGCGCTGCTCCATGCCGAAGTAGGCCCGTTTCGGTGCCTGCGCGGCGAGTTCCGGGTCTCGGATGTAGAGCATCCCGCCGTCGACGGTGACCACGATCTTGCCGTGGTCGAAACTCCACACCGCCATGTCGCCGAAGGTGCCGCAGGCCTTTCCGTCCACCCGGGAGTCGATGGCGATCGCGGCGTCCTCGATGAGCAGGATGCCCTGCTCCCGGCACATCCGCGCGATCTCGACGACCTCGCCGGGGTAGCCGCCGTAGTGCAGGATCACCACGGCCTTGGTACGCGGGGACAGCACGGCCTCGATGTCGGCGACGCTCGGGTTGAGGGTGGTCGGGTCGACGTCGCAGAACACCGGTCGCGCGCCGTGCGCGCAGATGGCGTTGGCGACGCCGACGAAGTGGACGGTGGGCAGCACGACCTCGTCACCGGGGCCGACGCCGGCCAGGTCCATCGCGA
>CAJCJE010000165.1 GCA_903970565.1 Candidatus Melainabacteria bacterium
CGGTGGAGTGTGGGATCAACCGGCTCAAGCGCAACCGTGCCGTGGCTACCAGATACGACAAGCTCGCGGTCCGTTACGAGGCAACGGTTGTCATCGCGGCGATCAACGAGTGGCTCTGACATTTGCAACAGGCCCTAGCGCTGGCGAGGTCACCGTGCTCGACGCCGGGTTTTGGCGCGACCACGGCACCGACCACATCACCGACCAGGACGACCGTTGACATGGCAGCACGACCTGCTTCCGCGCGGAACGCCGTTGGACACGTTTCGGGGCTCAGGTGGCTGGAGGCCGTCGGGCAGTCCGGGAGCTGAGGGGGAGGGTGGCGAGGGTCGTCCAGCGATAGTCAGGCGGGGTCTGGGCGACGTCGACCAGGTCGAGCCCATCGACGAGAAGTTCGGTGCGGGCTCCGGTTGCCCGCCGCAGACGGCTTTGCAGTGGCCCGGAATCGCCGTCTCCGGCCCCGTAGGCAAGGGTGATATGCGGGCGTTCGTGCTGGCCGATGTCGGCCGTGCCGCGGCCCAGCACGGTGTCGATCACCTCGGCCGTCACGGCGGCCAGTTCGGTCACGCCGCGATCGGGAGTTACGTCCAGCACGAGCGAGGTGTCACCGACCAGCGCTGGCCCTACGGTCAGCCGGATCGGCGCCAGCCCGCCCAGTCGTGTCCGCAGCGCGCTGACCAGTTCGGCGCGGGTGGCGGTGTCGAGATCGGCTGCGGGCATCCTGATCTGGGCGATTGTCATGTGCAGCCACCGGGTGGGGACCACGTTGAGGAAGCTGGTGCCGGCCAGGATCGGTCGGTAGATCTCCAGCAGCGGCGCGAGGCTGCCCGTGCTGGGCAGGTGGTACAGGTGCAGTCGGGTGTGTCCGGGTGGCCATCGCCGCGCGGCGGTGAAGAACTCTCTCATCGGTCGCCTTCGCCTTCGCCTTCGCCGGTGCGGTCGTACCATCCGCGGGTGCTCCAGTGCGGGACCAGGCTCAGGAGGTGACCCAGTTGGGTCGTGTAGGTGTTGCAGGAGGCGGTGATCGCGGCCAGTGATTGTTGCCGTAGCTCCTCCCACCGCGACGTAGGACCCTCGGCGCGGAGCTGCGCGGCATGGTTGATCCAGGGTCCGCGGATGCGGCCGGTCGGCCAGGCCAGGTGCCCGGGGCTGAGCTCCAGCAGCTCCCACGCGCGATCGGGATCGGTCAGCACGGCGATCGTGTCGGCTAGGTCGATGTGGTGCACCTCCGTGGGGACCGACGGTTGGCCGTCGTCGCGCGCGTA
This sequence comes from Candidatus Melainabacteria bacterium, assembly GCA_903970565.1. Taxonomy (GTDB): domain Bacteria; phylum Actinomycetota; class Actinomycetes; order Mycobacteriales; family Pseudonocardiaceae; genus CAJCJE01. The sequence goes on from CAJCJE010000165.1 coordinate 1,266, forward strand.
CAGATCGAGACCGCTCTGGTAGAGCGCGAGCGCGAGCCCGAGCAGGGTGAGGACGTCGACGGGGATCTCCACTGCGGCGGCCTCGCCGGTGTGGATGTACTGGGCCACGATCGCGGCAGCCATGTCCATGCATTCGCTGAAGGGGGCCGGCCCGCTGCCCCGCATGGCCTCCTCGAATTCCGCCTGCACAGTCCCCGCGTCCCTCGTCACGACTATCATCGTCGCAGAACACCGTCATCGTCACGGCGCGAGGCTCGGCGCCCACGCTGCCGGCCGAGTGAACTGGGCGCGTTCACTGCTGGCCCTGCAACGTCGAGCGTCCGCTGGCCGCGGGCACGGCCACCCCGAGATGCCTACCTGAGCCCGTCAGCTTCGTTCGGGTGCGGCACGTTCTCTCCCTTTCGTGCGGCGTTGGCGCGCAGGACGCGCTCGACGTCGATCGACCAATCAACGATGCCGTACATCGACACGCCCTCGATCTCGATGTCGTGCTTCGTGTACGCCAGCCGGGCGGGAACTGCGTCAGGAATCGCCCTGCGAAGTTCGACCGCCGACCATCCAGTCGGGTCCTCCCAGTGCGCCGTGAAGTTGCGCAGTAGCAGGATCATCCGCTCGTTCGGTGGCTCCGGCAGCCTGTCGTCGCTCAGCTTCATGACGCACTTGCGGAGCTGAGCGGCGGCAGCCAGGAAGAAGTACTGATCGGCACCTGCGGTCCAGGCCACGCCCCAGCTGATGCCCTCGCCGACCTGCTCGTCGACATAGGACTGCCATTCATCCGGCAGTGTGCCGGCGGCACGGGAGTCGAGGAAGACCTGGTCGTGCGCTGCTGCGTTGACCTCGCTCACCGCTTCGTACAGCCGGTCCGCCTGGCGTTGGACCACGAACGCCCACATGAGCGCCGCTCGTCGAAGTGTTGCCTTGTCGATGTTCGCGGTCACGATATGAACCCCTTTGATGCTGGGACGGCGCCATGAGACCGCCGAGCAACTTCTACCACCTCGCCACCTCGCCGGCCCCTGACGCCAACACGGAGCGAACTCGATGCACTCGCCAAGTCCTGGACGGGTTCAGGAGGGACGATGTCGACGTGCAGACGGGCATCTGGCCGAGGCCACCGGGCTTCGTTGAACCGCGAAAATGTCCTTCACACCTAGAGATCCTGCCGAATCCCGGATTGCTCCTTCGACGGGAACACGCCAGTACCGACACCGGGCGGCTAGTCACCGCGCGCCGTGTGGTGGGCGTCGTGTGCTGCGGCGTCTGCTCACACTGGCGATATCGTGCTGTCATGGACGAATGGGCTGACCCGATCATCGACGTTGATCGGCGGAAGGCGGACTTCTTGCTGGGGTGGCGCGAGGAGATCGAGGCCATCGAGGCATACACCACCGTCCCGATCAACCCGTGGGCGGTGTGCGACATCGCCCCCGAGCACGTGATCGCCCGGCTCGGGCCCGAACTCACCGCGACCGCACGTGCGGTATACCGGCTCCAGCGGGATGCCGCGCACACTATGGAGAACGTCCGTGACCCCGAGCATCCTGAGGTGCACCGTCGTCTGAACGTCGCCTGGGGTGCCCGGCAGGCGTTCGCGATCGGCCTCGGCGTCCATCTCGGCTTGGACCTGCAACACGGACAATGGTTGGCGGAAGGGTTGTCCGGTTATGTCGATGACGACCTGGAACGGCTCAAAGCATGGAAGAATCGGCAGAGCACTGACCGCGGACCGGGTTCGCCTGCGTGATGCCCGCGTCATGGTTGGCAGGCGCGAACACCGCACGGTTCGTTCGGGCAGCAAGATGAAGGTCGCGGGCCAAACTGCACGCCGAGTCGGCCGCCGCGCAGGGTCGCGATGTCGACGGTGACAATGACCGTCCGGCTGGATGGGCTGTCGACCTGCCGGTCGCGGTCCATGGGATCGTCGGCGGTGTCCGGCCTGGAAGGCACCCCGAGCCTGCAAAGACCGACTCCTGTCCTGCGGGCACTACCCTGTGTGCGTGACCGCGTTCCTGCAGATTGTATACATGGACACCTGCGCCGCCGAAGGACCGCACATCGCTGCTGCGCCGTGGCCCACCGCGTCGGCGCCGGTCATCGAGGGCGGCCCATATCAGAGCGATGACGACGATCTGTGCCGAACGCACCCATGGTCCACGCCGCCGCGCTACACCCCGCGCGACAGCACCCTCGCGCTGCCGCCGCTGTCGGGCCGGTTGCTCCTTCTTGGCCGATGATGGGCGATCAACGCGACGGGATTGTCGACGACCTTCCGGGGGCCGTGGTGCGGGTGGGCGGTGTGGCCCTGGCCGAGCACGAGGTCACCGTGCCGCTGGACCACGTGGACCCGTCGCGCGGACAGATCATCGTCTTCGCCCGCGAGGTATGGGATCCGGCACGGTCGGATTTGCCGTGGCTGCTGTATCTGCATGGTGGCCCAGGCCATGAATCCACCCGCCCGACCTGGTCGCCGATCAGCCCGGAGTGGCTTGGCCGGGCGCTGCGCGACTA
>CAJCJE010000166.1 GCA_903970565.1 Candidatus Melainabacteria bacterium
CTGCTCGGTCGGCTTGCGCAGACCGCGGATGTTAGCGGCGAGGTAGGTCGGGCGCTGGTTGGGCGGGGCAGCGAGCAGGTCGGCGGCCGTCGACACGCCGCTGAGCACCAGCAGCGAATCGATGCCCACCGCGTTCGCGCCGGCGATGTCGGTGTCCAACCGGTCGCCGACGGCCAGCGGGCGATCCGCGCCGGCCGCGGCGATCGCGTCGTCCATCAGCGGCCGGGCCGGTTTGCCGGCAATCACCGGTTCGGCATCGGTGGCCGTGGTCAGCGCGGCGACCAGGGCACCGCAGCCGGGCAACAGACCGCGTTCGGTCGGCAGGGTGGCGTCGGTGTTGCACGCCACCCAGAACGCGCCGGCCCGGATCGCGAGGCAGGCCTCGGCCAGCTCATGCCAGCCGGTGTCCTGGGACAGGCCCTGGACCACGGCGGCGACCTCGGCATCGGCGGTACGCACCGGGACGAAGCCACGGTTGGCAATCTCGCCCGCCAGTGCCTCGGTGCCGAAGACGAACACCTTCGCGCCGGCCGGCACCCTGTCGCCGGCGTCGGCGAGCACCCGCGCGGCGGCCTGGGCGCTGGTGCTCACCTCGGTCGACTTCGCCGAAATGCCGAGCCGGGTGAGGTGCGCGGACACCTCGTCCGGACTGCGCGAGGCATTGTTGGTGACGAAGCGGACGGCGACGCCGTGCTGATGCGCGGCGGTCACCGCCTCGTCGGCACCCTCGACGGCACCGCTGCCTCGATAGACCGTGCCATCGAGGTCCAGCAGCACCGCGTCATAGTCATCCAGCAGGGTTTTCACTGCCGACCTCACCCGTTCGTGATTCCGCCGAAGCGTCCGACTTCACCATATCGAGTGAGACGGTAACCGGTTCGGCGGCGGGTTCGTCGGCTTCGCTGTCGGCGTCAGCTTCGCTGGCATCGGCAGCCTTGATATCGGTGGCTACGTCGTCGGCTTCGACATCGTGCGCTTCGACATCGTGCGCTTCGCCGGCTGTGTCCGCGTCGGCTGCGCCTGCTTCGTCGGCTTCGTCGAGGTCCGTGTCGGCCGCGTCGTGATCGGCTTCCAACCCTGCCTCAAGATCAGCCAGTTCGGCCTTGATCGGCGATTCGTCGCGCAGCTGCGCACCGAGTTCGATGGCCTGCTCGGCGGCATCGGTGTCGCCCTCGTCGTCGGCCTCGGCGGCGTTGAGGAACCAACGCACCGCTTCCTCGGAACGGCCGGCGGCGGCCAGGTTGTCCGCGTAGGCGTAGAACAGCCGAGCGCTCCACGGATCGCGGCGCTTCGGGTCGAGGTCATCGCCCTGAAGCGCGACCACGGAGGCATCCAGTTCGCCCATGTCCCGACGCGCGCCGGCCGCGACGATGCGCAGTTCGACCACGTCCTCCTTGTCGAGGACGCCGGAGGAAATGCCTTCGCGGGCCAGTTCCAGCGCCCGCTCCGGACGATCGAGAGCACGCTCGCAGTCGGCCATCACCGCGAGGTGACCAGGTGCCTTGGACATCCGGCGAGCCGCCCGCAGTTCGGAAAGGGCCTCGGCCCATTCACCCGCGTGGTAGGCGGCCAGGCCGGCGGCCTCGCGGACGACTGCCACCCGAGCGGCCTTCTGACGGGCGTACTGGGCGTGCAGCAGTGCGGCTTCGGGGTCCTCGTCGAGCAACATGCCGGTGGCCGCGAGGTGCCGGCCGACGATCTCGGCCAGGCCCTTGGGCAGGCTGCGCAACTCGGCCCGGATGTCCGCGTCCAGCGCGGAGATCTCCGCGCCTTCCGGCACCACCGGAGCCCGACCGGAGTCGATGTCCGCCGAGCCGGCCGGCCGCTGGATCTGCGGCGCGGGTGAATCGCCAGTGGATGCGGCCTTGTCAGGCTCGTCGCCGTCGTTCTCGTCGTAGTCGTTGTCGCCGGAGTCGTTCGAGGTAGCTGCGTTCGAGGCGGTTGCGGCCGGCAGTTCGCGGGCGCCGGCCTGGCTGATGGCTTCGGCGTTGCCGGAACCGTCGACCGCGAGGTCGGCATCGGTCAGTTCAGTACCGGCTTCGACCGACTCGGCATCCCCGTCCGACCGGTTCGAACGCTCCGGGTGCTGGTGCCGACGCTTGCTGGGGCGGTCCTCGGAACGGAAGCGCTCCCGGTCCGGACGCTGCGGACGGTCGCTGCGCTCGGTGCGCGGCTTGTCGTGGCTGGGGCGGTCGCTCTTGGGCCGGTCGTAGCTCGGCTTGTCCGAACGCGGCTTCTCGAAACGCGGACGGTCCGAACCGGAACGGTCACCACGCGGCTTGTCGAAGCTGGGCCGGTCGCTGTTCGGGCGGTCGCCACGGGGCTTGTCAAAACGCGACTTGCCATCCCGGCCGCCGAAACTCGGCCGATCGGAGCGACGGTCCGAGGAACCGGCACCATCCCGGCGGAAGCCGTCCCGGCCACCGTCGCGGTTGTTGTCGCGGGCCGGCCGGTCAGAACCCGACCGGTCAGAACTCGGGCGGTCGCCGAAACTCGGCCGACCGTTGTAGCGACGATCCGACGAACCAGAGCCGTCCCGCGAGCCGAAGCTGTCCCGACGATCGCCCTGACCGCCGCGCGGGCCATCGGACCGGCCACGGGGCGAATCGGAGCGCGGGCGGTCGCGCCAGTTGCTGTTGCTGCTGTTGTTGTCCCGACCGGTGCTCGGACGACCGCGATCGGCATAGGGCCGGTCGGAGCGGGGGGCGCGGTCGTTGGACCGATTCCACTCCGGCTTGCGGTCACTGCCCGGGCGGTCGCTGCCG
>CAJCJE010000167.1 GCA_903970565.1 Candidatus Melainabacteria bacterium
GACGCCGAACGAACTCGCGCTGCTCGCCGCTCGCGGCTGCCGTCTCAGGCACCGGTGTTCCTGCAACCCCAACCGCAGCAGACCACCCATGACCCCGCCGTCATACCAGCAGAACCGGTACCCACGATGCCCGAATTCAGCTCGGTTCCAACGGCCCCTCCGTCGACACGGATGTCTCAACGCGCCCGCCGCGCAGCGGGAGCACGTCCGGTGTTCCAGACACCCGGCGGTGCCCGGCGGCGTGGCGCAACCCCTCCGCCGGCTCGGCCCATTCGCACCGCGAACGTGCCACCTCAGTTGCAGTTCCAGCCGCCGCCGACAGCCGCACCGAGCCCAGCGCCCAAGCCGGCTCCGCCGGCCGCGTCGCCCCCGCCGATGCCGGTGTTCCGGCAAGCACATCCCGAACGGCGCATCGGCGACGCCTACCGGCGCACGCACTCGGTCCCACCGATCGCTTTCAGGCCGCCTGCGCCACCAACACCCCAACGAGGAGGTGATCAGAAATGAGTCAACCTATCCGAATTCCCGCTGACGTCGACCGCGAGGACCGCGTCATAGGTCCGCTGACCGCCCGCCAACTCGCGATTCTGGCAGTGACTGGGATCGTCTTGTACGGGGCGTACTCGGCGACCCGCGTGATGATCCCGGTCGCCGCGTTCCTGGTTGTCGCCGTTCCGATCGGTGTCACGGCCGCGTTCCTTGCGCTGGGCCAGCGTGACGGCGTCTCGCTCGACCGGTTGGTGCTCGCGGCTCTGCGGCAACGCCTGAGCCCGCAGCACCGAGTTGCCGCGCCGGAAGGCATCCGGCCGGCGCCCGAGTGGCTTGCCAATCAGGTCGCGGCAACGGCCAGCAGCACTGGCAAGGACAAGACCCGCACCGGGCCGGCGGCGGTTTCGCCGTCAGCATTGCGGCTGCCTGCCGAGGCGGTCACCGACACCGGCGTAATCGACCTTGGCAAGGACGGCGTTGCCGTGGTGGCCGTATGCAGCACGATCAACTTCAGCCTCCGCACCGCGACCGAGCAGGAGGCGCTGGTCGCCTCCTTCGGTAGGTACTTGCACTCGCTCACCGCGCCAGTCCAGGTACTCGTTCGGGCCGAGCGGCTCGACCTCTCCGCAGCGATCGCCGAGCTGCGCCAACAAGCCGGCGGCTTGCCGCACCCCGCGCTGGAACAGGCCGCGCTGGAACACGCGGAGTACCTCGACCAACTGCGCCGCGCCACTGACCTCCTGCGCCGCCAAGTGCTGCTGGTCCTACGCGAACCACTGCACGCCAGGGCGTCAACCGACGGGCTCGGGGGTGCGTCCCCCTTGGGGGCCCTACGCCAACGACGCAACGCGACCAAGCAGGCTGCTCGGGTCGACGACGCCACCCGCCGAGCAGCGGAGACCCGCCTGGTCCGGCGACTTGGCGAGGCGATCGAACTGCTGTCGCCCGCGGGGATCGTGGTGACCCCCCTGGACGCTGGAGCGGCCACGAGCGTGTTGACCGCGGCCTGCAATCCCGACTCGCTGATCCCACCCGCCGCCGGCCTGGCCGGCGCGGACGAGGTGATCACCACTGCGGACAGCGACGACGAGTGGGACACGAACGCCTTCGGTCCCGCCGTGTTCGCCACCGCAGACCAGGACTCCGGCGCGGAAGACGCTTGGGACGACACAGCCGAGGACCCCGACGACTTCGAGAGGAGCTACCGCCGATGACGAAGCAACCAACGAAGGGGCGCGGGGCCCGAGGCTTCTCGCCGCTCGTGGGCCGGGCCGGTGCGTTCACCCCGGACGCGATTTCCATCCGGCCGCGCGCCGTGGAGGTCGGGGGTGAATGGGTCGCTTCCTTCGCCGTCGTCGGATATCCGCGCGAGGTACATCCGGGCTGGCTCCAACCGCTGTTGACCTACCCCGGCCGGGTCGACGTATCCCTGCACATCGAACCCATCGACCCGGTCACGGCGGCGAACCGACTCAAGAAGCAACTGTCCAAGTTGGAGTCCGGTCGTCGACACACCAGTGAGAAAGGCCGCCTGCTGGACCCCCAGGTCGAGGCGGCCGTCGAGGACGCCTATGACCTCTCCGCGCGGGTGGCTCGCGGCGAAGGCAAGTTGTACCGGCTCGGGCTGTACCTGACCGTGCACGCGCAGACTGAGGCTGCCCTCGTCGATGAAGTCGCGGCCATCCGGTCGCTGGCGGCCTCGCTGTTGATGGACGCCAAACCCACCACGTACCGCAGCTTGCAAGGCTGGATCACCGGCTTGCCGCTCGGCATGGATCTGGTGGGAATGCGCCGCACCTTCGACACGTCGGCGCTCAGTTCGGCATTTCCGTTCACCTCGCCCGACCTGCCGCCCCCGAATCCCGCCTCGCTGTCCGCGCCGGAGGGCGTGCTGTACGGGTTCAACGTCGGTAGCCAAGGGTTGGTCCACCACGACCGATGGGCCTTGGACAACTACAACTCGGTGATCTTGGGCCGGTCAGGGGCAGGCAAGAGCTACCTGGTCAAGCTGGAGGCACTCCGGTCGTTGTACCGCGGCGTCGAGGTCCATGTCATTGATCCCGAGGACGAGTACGCACGCCTGGCCTCCGCCGTCGGCGGCACCTACGTTCACCTCGGCGCCGAACACGTTCGCCTCAACCCCCTCGACCTGCCGATCCACACCCGTCCAGACGGTCGGCGCACCGCTCCCCGCGATGCGTTGATTCGGCGGGCGCTGTTCCTACACACGGTCATCTCGGTGCTGTCGGGCGGGGATCTGGTGGCGGCCGAGCGCGCGGCACTGGACCGGGCGATCAGCACGACCTACCGGGAAGCCGGAATAACATCCGATCCCAGGACGTGGACGCGACCCGCGCCGTTGCTGTCCGGCCTGGCCGGCGTTCTGACACGAGGAGACGACCCGGCCGCGACCGAACTAGGTGCCCGGTTGCACCCCTACACGACAGGGGCCTTCTCGGGACTGTTCGCCGGGCCGACAACCACCCG
>CAJCJE010000168.1 GCA_903970565.1 Candidatus Melainabacteria bacterium
CGAGGAGGTGTTCGGCCCGGTCGCCTCGCTCTACGTGGTGCCGACCATCGACAAGGCGATCAAGCTGGCCAACGACACCCGGTTCGGCCTCAGTTCCAACGCCTGGACCACCGACACAGGCGAGCAGGACCGGTTCGTCGACGGCCTCGCCGCCGGCGGCGTGTTCATCAACGGGATGACCGTCTCCTACCCGGAACTGCCCTTCGGCGGGGTGAAGTCCTCCGGCTACGGCCGGGAGCTCTCGGCGCTGGGCATCCGCGAGTTCTGCAACGCCAAAACCGTCTGGATCGGCTGACCCCTCCAGAAAATCCGCTGGTCAGCAATGCTTTCTCTTAAAGGGCAACCACGGTCGCGGCGGAATCGCCGGTTACCTCGGTCGCAAGGCGACGGACATCGCGCATCCGCCGCATGTCCTGGAGGACGCCGGACTGATCGTCCGCAGCCAGGACGCATTCCGCGACAACCGGACCACCTGCCAGATCGCCGAACCGCTGATGAGCTTCTGTCACGCCGTCATGCGACCGGTGTGGGCTCAACTGGAGCGGCCGGGGATCGGCAGTCCGAGTCTGGCAGAACAGCCGTAGTCGGTTCACCAGCAACATCATCGGCCCGCACTTCGAACAGATCTGCCGAACCTGGGCACTGCACTTCGCCGACCCGCACCTGTTCGGCGGCCTGCCGGCGAAGGTCGGCGCCGGGACCGTCAATGACGCCGAGGCCCGCACCCATCACGAGGTCGACGTTGCGGTCGTCGGTGTCGCCGACGGCAGGAAACCGCCGCTGCCGTCCGTCGGCGAGGTGAAGTGGAATGACCGGATGGGCCTGCGTCACCTCGACCGGCTACGCCATATCCGATCGCTGCTGGCGAACAGCGACCGTTACGACGCCGACGGCACCACCCTCGCCTGCTATACGCGCGGCAGGCTTCACCGACGAACTTCAGGCGATGGCCGGGAAACCGACGATGTGGTGCTGATCGGCATCGAAGCGCTCTACGGCACCTGATCCGTGGGGACCCGCACCAACAGGTGCGGGCCCCCACGGATCGAGCCTCGATGAGCTACTTTCGCCGGGCCGGGGCGCGGCCGGGCGGCTGGTGCGGGGCCACGAGTTCCGGGCCCTGCGGGATCTGTTGTTCCACCGGCGCGTCGGCCCGCACGGTGCAGGCCTGCTCGTAGTGGCGCAGCTCCAACGGCTCGCCGTCCAGCAGGCTGTAGCGCGCGGTGTCGCCCTCGATCTCGACCCTGAGCAGCCGACCACGGAAGAACAGCCGGAACACCAGCCGGGTGATGCCCGGTGGCAGTTTCGGCGCGAACCCCAGCGGTTTGCCGGGCCGGTGTCGCAGGCCGCCGAAACCGGCGACCAGGGCCAGCCAGGCTCCGGCCAGCGACGCGATGTGCACCCCGTCCCTGGTGTTGTGCTCCAGGTCGTTGAGGTCCATCAGCGCGGCCTCGCCCAGATAGTCCTTGGCCAGGTCGAGGTGGCCGACCTCGGCCGCGACGACGGCCTGCACGCACGCGGACAGCGAGGAGTCGCGCACCGTGATCGCCTCGTAGTAGGCGAAGTTGCGGGCCTTCTGCTCGGCGGTGAACTCGTCGGGGCAGGTGTACATCGCCAGCACCAGGTCGGCCTGTTTGACGACCTGTTTGCGGTAGAGATCCAGGTACGGGAAGCTCAGCATCAGCGGATAGTGCGCCGGGCTACAGGTGTCGAAGTTCCAGTGCTGGTGATCGGTGAACCGCTCGGCCTGCGGGTGCACGCCGAGGTGGTCGTCGTAGACCACCACCATCGCCTCGGCCGCCACCCGCCACCGCGCGATCTCCGCGCCGTCGACGGACAGCTCGCCGGCCTCCGCCGTGAACCGGGACGCGGCATCAGCGGCGGCGAGCAGGTTCTGGCGGGCCATCAGGTTGGTGTAGACGTTGTTGTCGGCGATGGCGCTGTACTCGTCCGGGCCGGTCACGCCGTCGACGCGGAAGCGCTCCTCGTCATCGAAGTGGCCGAAGGAGTGCCACAGCCGCGCGGTGTTCACCAACAGCGCGAGCCCCTCCTTGCGGAGGAAGTCCTCATCGTCGGTGGCGTCGACGTAGCGCAGCACCGCGTCGGCGATGTCGGCGTTGATGTGTAAGGCGGCCGTGCCGGCCGGCCAGTACGCCGAGCACTCCGCGCCGTCGATGGTGCGCCAGGGGAAAGCCGCGCCCTCGTAGCCGAGTTCCTTCGCCCGCGCCTGCGCGGTCGGCAGGATGTCGTAGCGCCAGCGCAGCGCGTCGGCCGCCGCGTCCGGCAGGGTGTAGGTGAGCACCGGCAGCGCGAAGACCTCGGTGTCCCAGAAGGCGTGGCCGTCGTAGCCGGACCCGGTCAGGCCCTTGGCCGGGATCGCCCTGCGCTCGGCTCGCGCGCCGGCCTGGGCGACGTGCAGCAGGCCGAACCGGACCGCCTGCTGGATCTCCGGGTCGCCGTCGAGTTCGACATCCGCCCTGGCCCAGAACTCGTCAAGGTACTCACGCTGCTCGGCCAGCAGCGCGTCCCAGCCGGTGTGCCGGGCAGCTGCCACCGCAGCGTCGACCTGGGCCCGCAGGCCCGGCTCGGACCGCTGGCCGGACCAGCCGTAGGCGACGAACTTCACCAGCCGCAGCCGCTGTCCGGGCTGCAACCGCGCGGCCACGGTGAACCGGCCGAGGTCGGCCGAACTCTCCACCCCCGTGTCGGCGTGCGCCGGGCAGTCCAGCAGGTGGTCCATTGCGGCGGCGACCCGCAGGGCGCTGGTGCGGGTCTCGTGCACCAGCACCACCCTGGCCTGGTCAGCGGCGTTGAGCCGGCCCACCAGCGGACTCTCCAGGGTCGCGCCCATCCTCGGGTCCTTGGCCGCGATGGTCATCGACTCGTTGGCGACCAGTTCGGACTGGAGCACGATGCGGGCCGGCCGGTCGATCGGCTCGATCTCGTAGCAGATCGCGGCGACCGCGCGCTGGGTGAAGGACACCAGCCTGGTCGAGGTCACCCGGACCGTGCGTCCGGTCGGCGCCGTCCATTCGACCTTCCGGGACAGGGTGCCGGCCCGGAAGTCCAGCACCCGCTCGTGTTCGTGCAGGACGCCGTAGCGGGTGTCAAACGGCTCGTCGTCGACCAGCGCCCTGATCAACTTGCCGTCCTGGACGTTGATCACCGACTGCCCGGACTCCGGATAGCCGTAGCCGATCTCGGCGTAGGGCAGCTGCCGGCTCTCGTAGACCCCGTTGAGATAGCACCCCGGCAGGCCGTGTGGTTCGCCCTCGTCCAGGTTGCCGCGCCAACCGATGTGGCCGTTGGCCAGCGCGAACACCGACTCGCTCTGGGCGAGCACGTCGAGGTCGAGATCGTTTTCCCGCAGACACCACGGCTCCGCCCCGAACGCGGCGTGGCTGATCATCATTTCTGGTCCAGGAGGTCGGCGAGGTCGGTGACGACGACGGTGGCACCGTGCTCGCGCAGCCCGTCGGCCTGCCCGACCCGGTCGACCCCGACCACGAAGCCGAAGCCGCCCGCGTGCCCGGCCGCGACCCCGGCCAGCGCGTCCTCGAACACCACGGCCTCGGACGGTTGGACGCCCAGCGCCTTCGCGCCGGCGAGGAAGGTGTCCGGCGCCGGCTTGCCGGCCAGATGTTCTTGTGCCGCAGTGGTTCCGTCGATCCGCGCGTCCAGGTAGCTGACCAGGCCGGTCACCTCGATCACGTCCTTGCAGTTCGCGCTGGAGGACACCACCGCCGTGGGCAGGCCGACCGCGCGCACCGCCTTGAGATAGCGCACCGAACCGTCGAAGACGTCGATGTCGTGCTCGGCGATCCTGCGCTGGACGAGTTCGTTCTTGCGCATACTGACCGAATAGACGGTGTCCGCGCCGGAGGTGTCCTCCGGGCCGCCCTCGGGCAGGTCGATGCCGCGCGAGCGCAGGAAGGTCCGGGTGCCGTCCTCGCGGGGCATACCGTCGACGTACTCGTCGTAGTCGGCGACCGGATCGAACGGCACAAAGGGTTCGCCGGTTCGTTCGGCGCGGGCCCGCAGGAATTCGTCGAATGTTTCCTTCCAGGCCGCCGCGTGCACCTTCGCGGTCTGGGTCAGGACGCCGTCGAGATCGAACAGGCACGCCTTGATGCCCACTGGCAGTCCCAGCGTCTCGACCCCCGGTTTCTCGCTCATCTGAAGACTTCCCTCTCGATCGGATTCGGCCGGCTACGACGACCGGTACCCAGGCACCGACCACCCTATGCGGCGGGCCCGCCGGCTGCCGCCCCGCCCGGTACCGGCGCCGGTACTCCGTCGGTTTCACGGATTGACACCGATCCCACGAATTCGGCACGGGTACCTCAATCCGGCGACGGTCGGTTTCCGGGGCTTACGGAACGTCGACCACCGATACTTCCCGGTCGATTACCCCCGGTAGTATTTGATGATGAAAAGGCCCAAGATCAGTTGGAGGAAGACACAGATCGGAAGCACAATGACGTGACGAGAGGTGTAATCTGAACGTAACATCGTTGGGGATTCGTGTAACCCGCAAATGCGTTGGGACGCACACATGCAGCAACAGCACGGGAATTCACCGATCTCCCCCGGCACGATGCTCCTCGTCGCTGGAGGAGCCTGTTTGCTCGGCTCGCTGACACCCGTAAGGGTCGCGATCATCATCGCCGCGTCGTTGCTGGTCATCGGCGTGATCGCATTCGCGTTGCGGCGCGGCAACCGCACGCTGGAAGCCATTCTCGCCGAGGAGCTGTCGTCACCGAGGACCGCGAAAACGGAAACATCGAGCGGTCCTCCGACGGAAACCGACTTCGTTCGCCGGACACCGCAGCAACCGGTCGTTTCCGAACGCGGCCAGTCCGCCTGAAACAACGCGGCCGACCCGGATCGCACCGCGTCGAACCGAACGCGCGGACGATCCGAGGACAATCACGAGGGCGGACAATCACGGGTGCAGACAATCGGGCCGTTGTCGACCGATGTTCAGGGCAGCGCGGGCAGCCGCACGTCGTCGGGGTCCTTGTCCGGCCGCAGACCACGCCAGGAGGCGTGCCGGAGCAGCCCGTCGTGGGTCAACTGGCGGTACTCCACCTCGCCGACCAGCCTCGGCGCGACCCAGTGCGCGTCCCGGGCGTGCTCGCGCGGGATCGCCGAACCGAACGGGTTCTCCCGCGCCGCGAGCGGATGCAGTCGGTCGCGCAGGTCACGCAGCATCGCGTCGGTGAACCCGGTGCCGACGTGGCCGAGATAGTGCAGTCCGGCCGAGGTCGGCGCACCGAGCAGCAGGGAGCCGATCGTCGCCGCCCGCCGGCCGGCGCCGGCCCGCCAACCACCGATGACGACCTCCTGGGTGCTCACCAGTGGCGTCTTGATCCAGGACCGGGACCGCCTGCCGGGCTCGTACCGGGATTCCAGCGCCTTGGCAACGATCCCCTCCAGCCCGTGCTCCCTCGCGGTGGCCAGCACCTCCGAACCGGAGACCCCCTGCAACGACGGAGGCAGCACCAGTTCCGGCGCCGTGTCCTCGGACAGCAACTCGGTCAGCAGCTCCCGCCGCTGCGCGTAGGTCAGCCGCATGGTGTCGTGACCGTCGAGTTCGAGGACGTCGAACACGTAGTAGCGGACCGGGAAGTCCGCCAGCAGGTCCTCCTCCGGCCGCGCGGCGTGCATCCGGTTCTGTAGCCGCCCGAAACTGGGCTTGCCGGCGTCGTCGAGCGCGACGATCTCGCCGTCGACGATCAGCGAGGACACCCCGGCGAACTGCTCGCCGAGCGCTCCCAGTTCGGGATAGGTGGCCGAAATGTCCTTGTCGTTTCGGCTGAACACCTGGACCCCGGCCGGGGTGCGAAGCCGGCGGCCCGGCTTCGACCCGAATCCGGTGACGTAGCTGACCGCGCGGACGCCGTCCCACTTGAACTCGAACGTCCAGTTCCCGCCAACCGGTGGCCTGCCGGGGGTGGCGAGCATCGGGTGAATGAGTGTGCGCCGGTCCACCAGCAGATCATGCCCGAGGACGGCCCGTTCGGCGCGGCGACGAAAAGTGATACAGCAGAACTGGAGGTCGGTGGTCAGGGCTGGGTGCGACGCAGTGCGCGTACCCAACGCCGGCTCAGCACCAGCAGCAGTGGTGACAGCGGCAGCATCGCGAGGGCGACCGAGGTCAGCGCGGGCGACCCGAGTGCCAGCGCGATGCCCAGCAGCGCAGGCACGGCCAGGAGCAGCAGGGCGGCGAGCACCAGACCGGAGAAGGCGATCCGGTACCGGAGGGTCGCCGGCGCGCTGTGTCGGCCACCGGG
>CAJCJE010000169.1 GCA_903970565.1 Candidatus Melainabacteria bacterium
ATGTAGTTCACGTCGTCGCGCTTCTGGAAGTCCTCGCGGGCGTGGCCGCCGCGCGACTCCTTCCGGTTGCGCGCGCCCACGACCAGGACTTCGGCCAGGTCGAGCAGGAACCCGAGTTCCACGGCTTCGAGCAGGTCGGTGTTGAACCGCTTGCCCTTGTCCTGCACCGTGACGTGCTTGTACCGCTCTTGCAGGGCCTTGACGTCCTCGTAGGCCTTGGCCAGCGTGTCCTCGTTGCGGTAGACGCCGGCGTTGTCGTCCATCGTGGCCTGCAGATCCTTGCGGATCGCGGCCACCTTCTCGGTGCCGGTGGAGTCGCGCATCCGTTCGAGCAGGCCGATGACCGGCCCGGCCGGGTCCTCCGGCAGTTCGGGCAGCATCGCGTCCTTGACGAAGGCCGCGGCGGCCAGCCCGGCCCGGCGGCCGAAGACGTTGATGTCGAGCAGCGAGTTCGTGCCCAGCCGGTTCGATCCGTGGACGGACACGCACGCGACCTCGCCGGCGGCGTAGAGCCCGGGGACGACCGTGTCGTTGTCGGCCAGGACCTCGGCCTCGATGTTCGTCGGCACACCGCCCATCGCGTAGTGCGCGGTCGGGTAGACCGGCACCAGTTCGGTGGTCGGCTCCACGCCCAGGTAGGTGCGGGCGAACTCGGTGATGTCCGGCAGCTTCTCCTCGATCTGCGCGGCCGGAAGGTGCGTCAGGTCCAGGTAGACGTAGTCCTTGTGCGGCCCGGCGCCCCGGCCCTCGCGGACCTCCAGCACCATCGAACGGGCCACGATGTCGCGCGGCGCGAGGTCCTTGATGGTCGGTGCGTAGCGCTCCATGAACCGCTCGCCCTCGCTGTTGCGCAGGATGCCGCCCTCGCCGCGCACCGCCTCGGAGATCAGGATGCCCAGGCCCGCCAGGCCGGTCGGGTGGAACTGGAAGAACTCCATGTCCTCCAGCGGCAGGCCCTTGCGGAAGATGATGCCGAGACCGTCGCCGGTCAGGGTGTGCGCGTTGGAGGTGGTCTTGAAGATCTTGCCGGCGCCGCCGGTGGCGAAGATGACCGCCTTGGCCTGGAAGACGTGGATCTCGCCGGTGGCCAGCTCGTAGGCGACCACCCCGCTGGCGACCGGACCGTGTTCCGTTTCGTTCAGGCACAGGTCGAGCACGTAGTACTCGTCGAAGAACTCGATGCCCTGCTTGACACAGTTCTGGTAGAGGGTCTGGAGGATCATGTGCCCGGTGCGGTCGGCCGCGTAGCACGCCCGGCGCACCGCGGCCTTGCCGTGGTCGCGGGTGTGACCGCCGAAGCGCCGCTGGTCGATCCGGCCCTCCGGGGTCCGGTTGAACGGCAGGCCCATCTTCTCCAGGTCGAGGACGGCGTCGATGGCTTCCTTGCACATGATCTCGGCGGCGTCCTGGTCGACCAGGTAGTCACCGCCCTTGATCGTGTCGAAGTTGTGCCACTCCCAGTTGTCTTCCTCGACGTTGGCCAGCGCCGCGCACATCCCGCCCTGGGCCGCGCCGGTGTGCGAGCGGGTCGGGTAGAGCTTGGTCAGCACGGCGGTCCGGGCCCTCGGTCCGGCTTCGATCGCGGCCCGCATCCCGGCGCCGCCGGCTCCGACGATCACCACGTCGTACTTGTGGAACTGCATTACCGCTTCTTTCGGTGGTGGGAAACCGGTGGTGGGCACGAGGTCCGAGCGCAGCGCCGGCCGTCAGTCGGTGGCGATGTTCGGGTCGAAGGTGAAGATGACGAAGGTGCCGAGCGCGATGATCAGCACCGCCGAGGTGTAGAGCAGCACCTTCAGCCAGAACCGGGTGGTGTCCTTGGTGGCGTAGTCGTTGATCACCGTGCGCAGTCCGTTGGTGCCGTGCAGTTCGGCCAGCCAGAGCATGGACAGGTCCCAGAACTGCCAGAACGGCGAGGACCAGCGGCCGGCGACGAACGCGAAGTTGATCCGCTGCACGCCGCCGTCGAGCACGTTCATGATCAGCAGGTGGCCGAGCACCAGCACGATCAGCAGCAGGCCGGAGACCCGCATGAACAGCCAGCTGTAGAGCTCGAAGTTGCCGCGCCGGGCGGCCGGTCGGCGCGGGGCGCGGGGCGGGGCGAGTTCGGGGGCGTTGCGCCCGCCCGCGGCGTCGTTGACGGTGGTCATCAGTTACCGCTCCCGAACAGCTTCTCGACGTTGTACTGGAGCATGAAGTAGGCGCTGGGGATCATCACCAGGACCCAGACCGCGATGATCACCCACAGCATCACCCGCTGCACCCTCGGGCCCTTGGACCAGAAGTCCACCAGCATCACCCGTAGGCCGTTGAGCGCGTGGTAGAGCACCGCGCCGACCAGGCCGAGTTCCATCAGGTTGACCAGGGGGTTCTTGTAGAGGCTGATCACCCGGTCGTAGGCATTGGGCGACACCCGGACCAGCGCGGTGTCCAGGACGTGCGCGAACAGGAAGAAGAAGGTCAGGACGCCGGTGATCCGGTGCGCGACCCAGGACCACATC
>CAJCJE010000170.1 GCA_903970565.1 Candidatus Melainabacteria bacterium
CGCTCGATGGCTTTGAGCCACTCCTCGCTGCGCCCGACCAGGCCGGCGACCACAGCACGGGTCTTGCCGTGCCGCTCGCGAATGATCTGGATACGACGCCCGATGGGTAGGCCAGCAAGCTCGTCGACACCGCTCATCACGGCTACCACCTTTATGCCGAGTTGCCCCTTGCCACCCCCGGCCCGTCGACCGGGAGCTACCTCGGCAAGAAGGATGGTTCCAGGGTAGTCCAGCCAGCCGCAGGACGGTGATCACCACGTTGCGAAAACCAAGGTCATGTCCGCTTGACCTGCGGGTTGTCGGTCCGCCGCGCGGATGGTAGGCGGATCGTGGCCTCGATCAGAGATGATGTGGTCGATGCTGGATTGCTGCTTCCATGATCTGCTGATCAGCGGCGTGCGTGCGGTCACGGCCAGCGAGTTTGGCCTGATAGAGCGCGGAATCCGCAGCGCGGACGAGGGCGTCGAGGGTGGCGCCGTGTGTTGGGTGTTCGGCGATGCCAATGGAGACCGTTACCGATTGTCGAGGAATCGGGAGCGCGGTTGACGAACTGGTGATCGGCTCGATAGCGGCGAGGTGGCTGCTGATGCGTTCGGTGATCCGTCTTCGCAGGCGTTCGGCGGTGGTGAGGCCGGCGCTGATGGTGGTGCCGGGGAGCAGGATGGTGAACTCCTCGCCGCCGAATCGGCCGATCAGGTCGTTGCTGCGCAGTTCCGCACGCCCGCAAACCGGGCAAGGCCCCCGCTGTCGTGACGCGGTCGGCCAGCGAACCTGCCGGCCCGGTGATCGGTGATGGCCAGTCGTGGTGGGAAACGCCCGCTGGGTCGTCGTATGAGATCCGACGCCAGTACACGCAGCTGCGGCAGAAGATGCGCGAATGGGGCAAGACCCATGGTTGGTCGACGCTCGGCGATCTCGGCCGTATCCCGGTTGACCTGGCTGAATCGTGGGCGAAGGCCAGCGACTATCAACGACACCGGATCGCCGAGCCCTCGACAGGCGGGACCGAAGCAGCGCCCGAACTGGCTGGCACCGCTGCTGGTCAGGATGACGCCGAATCGGACCAGAAGCCGACTCCCGCACGATCGGCCTCGCGCAGGAAAGTCACCCGGAAGCCGGGGCAGCAACGTCTCACCGTGGCGCGATAAGGAGCATTCGGCATGGCAACGAACAAAGCAGCGCGCAGCGCCCAGCCCACCGGTTCAGACACGGAATGGGACGCGGCCGTGGCCGACTATCTCGCGACGGCCGACGAGAAGTCTTGAAGTGTCGCAACTTCGGTCATGCGTGGGACCCGACGCACGATGGGTGGATGAGACCGCACAGCGGCAAGCCATGGTCGAAAACGCTGGCATGTTTGCGTTGCGGCGGAAAACGCGTCCTGCGCGCGGCGGACGGGACGTTCACCAACCGGTATGAGATGGACGAGGACTACTACCTGCGCGGTGGCCACCTGTCCCGGCTGGACGTCAGGCTGCATGATCTCCAACAGGCCCAGGCCGCCAAGACGTCTCCGGCGCGAGCACGACGCACCACACGGAAGAAAGGTGCGTGACCGGCCGCCGCGCCCGGTGTGCTGATCATCGGTGGTGACCATAGAGAGGTAGCCCCCGCAGACCTGGCCGTGAAGCCAAGTCGTGCGGGGGCTGGTTCTGTTCGTCAGGGCCTGATCAGGCGGTCAGGTACAGCGCGCCGAGCGTCTGGGGTCCGGCGATGCCGTCCACGCTCAGGTGATCCCGAGCTTGGAACTGCTTCACCGTGGCTTCGGTCTGCGGTCCGTAGCTGCCATCGACCGCCAGGTGGGAGTAGGCCGGGTACTGGTGATCGAGCGCGGCCTGCAAGAGCTGCACGTCGACTCCGCGGCTTCCCGGCCGCAGGATGGTGCCGGCGGGGATCTTGCCCGGTGCACTCGGGGGCGGCCCGGTAGGCGGCGGAGGTGGAGTCGAGCTGCCGGGTTCGGTGATGTCGGTGAGGACGTCGTCGAGGTCGACGTCGCCGCTGATACCCGGCAGATGGCCAGTGGAGGTGTACTGGTGGATGTCGACGTGGCTGGCGTAGTCAGTGACCGGGTGTTCGGTGCCGTTGTTGGGTCCGTATTCGGCGACCCAGTCGATCAGGCCGGGGATGCCCCAGGTGTCGGGCTTGAGGTCGTTAAACCAGTTCGCCGAGGCGTACAGCGCGACCTTCGGCACGCCGAGGACGGCTTGTAGGTGGATGAGGAAGCGGCGGGCGTAGTCGGCGCGGTTGCCGGCGGGGATGCTGTCGGCTTCGAGGTCGAGCGCGGGTGGCAGGTCCAGGGCGCCCAGGCGGCGCAGTTCGGCGGCGAACACCTCGGCCTGCTGCTCCGGCGCCGGCTGGGCTTGCATGAAGTGGTAGCCGCCGACCTGGCAGCCCACGGATCGTGCTCCGGCCACGTACGCGTCGCCGTTTGACGTAGACATCGCGGACGCCATCGGCGGCGACCTGGTGCCAGTCGGTGACAAGGTTGTAGCGAGCGTAGAGGTCAATACCGAGCAAGGGCTTCTCCTGTTCAGGCCGAGGTCGTCGGCGTGGTGGTGATGATGTTCGGGACCAGCGGCTGGCCGGTGTCGTTGTGTGGCGCGGTCAGCGGGGTGACCTGGGGTTCGGCGTGGCGGAGGATGTGCAACTGGGCGATGGCCGAGGTGGCGGCGGTGAGGAGGGTGGCGAGGGCGGCCACGACGTTGGCCAGCAGGCTGGCTTGGTGGGTGTCGAGCAGGCCGAAGGACACGGCGGCGGTGATGGCCGTGCCCAACGTGGTCTTCCAGGCGCCGGTCGTGATCGCGGCGAGGATGGGTCGAGCGGGGTTGGGGTGCATGTCACTCTCCTGTTGTGGGGGCGAAGAACGAGCTGTAGTGGTCTATTTCGATCGGTGCGGCAAGGGAATCGAGTGAGTCCGTTGTGGACTCAGTGGGGGTGGGGGCCCGACAGGTGGTCGGCGGCGTCGGAGAAAGGACGCAGCGGTCACGGCGATGACGGCCACGGCGATGCCCGCCGCGCAGGCGATACGAAACGGTTGTGTCACGGTCAGCTCGTCTGTTTTGTGGTGGGTGGCGTCGTTGCGGGTGGTGTGCTGGTTGCCGACGCAACTGGGGTGTAGGTGGCGGCGAAGGTGGTCGCGTCGATGACAGTGATGGCGAAGGTGGCCAGGGTGGGGAGCGGTGATGGAAGTGCCGCGACTTGGACGAGGGACACCACCCAGACCCCTTTAGACACCGGGACGTATTGGGGTTCGGCGTAGCCGGCGAGTTGGGCGTCGAGGATGAGGGTGGTGTTGTCCTGGGCGATGGCGACGTTGGC
>CAJCJE010000171.1 GCA_903970565.1 Candidatus Melainabacteria bacterium
CTCGCCGCCGTCTTCCTGGTCGGCGGCTCCAGCCGAATCCCGCTGATCGCCCGGCTGGTGCACGAGCGAACCGGTATCATGCCCACCACCCTGGACGCCCCGGAAACCGTCGTCTGCCGAGGCGCGCTGCGCGCCGTCAGCCTCGACCCGCTGCGCACCGGGGGCCTGGCCGCCCAGCGCCGACCGCCGGCCCCGCTCCCGCCCGGCCGCCCACCCTCGACGCCTCGCGCCTACCCGCCGCCGCCCTCGGCCGCGCCGACGCCGGCTGCCCGGCCAGTGCCCTACCTGCCCCCCGGACCGCCGACCCTCGCCAGCCCGGCCCGCGCCACCTCGGCCCGGCCAGGGCGCGGCCGAGCACGACAGATCGGCGTCGTCGGCGCCCTGGTCGTCGTCGCCGTGGCGGTCGCCGGGGTGCTGGTGTTCGTCCACCCCGGCTCCTCCGCAGCGCCGAACCCCATTCCGATCACGGCGCCGACCCAGTCCGGCAAGCTGGTCGCCGAGTACGACTACCGGTTCACCGCGCCGTCGAACTGGTCGCAGTCCGGCGGTGACGCCGGCCAGTTGAAGGTCCAGATCGCGCCCGGCGGATCGGCCTCGTCGACCCGGTCGATCTACGTCCAGGAATTTCGGCTCACCTACGACAGCACCGCGAATCGTTCGCTCGCGGTCGGTCAATTGCAGCAGTTGGTCACCAGCAACGGATACCAGGATTTCAATTCGAACCTGAATTACGCCGGCCGGACCGTTGTTTACTATCGAGAATCGGCCGGCCCGGTGACCGTCGACTGGTATGTGCTTTTCCAGGGGGCCGTTCAGGTGAGTGTCGGCTGTCAGTACCCGAACGGCGCTGCGGCCACCATCGACACGGCGTGCCGGCAGGTGGTCAACGGAATGATCATCACCAACTGAGCCGACGAGTCCGGCGCGCCGGAAGGCCGGGGCCGTCGTCGTGCGCCCGACGTCCGAAACGGACCGAACGGTCGACGGCCCGCGTATGCTGACGTGGCATTTTCGCACGAGCGAATCACGTTCCGCGCGAGTTCGCGGCTGCGAACGTTCACTCGAGCAACGACCTTCGAGGAAAACGCGACAGGGTGGAACCGAACGTGGCAGGGTCTTCGTCGTAGGGGATGCACGGATCAAGAACGTGGACGTCCCGAACCCGAACTTTTGAAGGAGGCCATTCTCATGGCTGGTGGTTTTCAGACTGGATCTGCCGAACTGCAGAAGGCCGGTCAGCAGATGATGGACACGAACCAGCAGTTGATGTCCAACCTCCAGTCGCTGATGGGCGAGGTCGAGCAGATCCAGAGCAGCTGGGTCGGCTCGGCGGCGACCGCCTTCCAGACGCTGATGCAGCGCTTCGCCGACGACTCCAAGAACCTGAACACCTCGCTGGAGAACATCGCGACCGCGATCGACGCCAACGCGAAGAACTACGCGGCGCAGGAGCAGGAAGCCCAGCAGTCGGTCTCCGCCATCACCAACGCGCTCGGCGGCTGATCTTTTTCGCCCGATCCTTGGTTCGAACACACACAGACGTCAGCTGAAAAAGGGAAGAGAGAAAGATCATGGGCGACCAGATCAAGGTAACTTTTGGCGAACTCCAGGCGCTCGGTGACCAGATCAGCAGCACCTCGAAGCAGATCGAGAGCGAACTGGACAGCCTGCGTCAGCAGATCTCCAACCTCGACGAGCTGTGGCAGGGTTCCGCGAGTGCCGGCTACCAGCAGACCAAGGCGCAGTGGAACAACGCCGCCAACGACCTGACCCAGGTCCTGGCCTCCATCGGTGCCGCCGTCAGCGCCGCCGAGCAGGCGTACTCGTCCACCGAGAGCAAGAACGCCAGCGCCTGGGGCTGAGCCTCACACCGCGCTGTCACGGGCCCTGGGAAGTTCTCTTCCCAGGGCCCGACGCTTTTTTCGGATTCTGTCCACTGTGGCCGGTTGCCGTTCGCGGTGAGCGCCGGAAACCTCAGGTGCCTGTTCGCGTCTTTGCGAAAGCCGGAACTCGATCGGATCGGCAGGCCGGGATCGGCGGACGCCACCGGATCGCGGACCTCAGTTCGGCGGACACCGGATCGGCGGACACCGGATCGGCACGGCCTCGGCGGCGCCAGAGGCGGGGGTGGGGAGACCGACTGTCGGCGGACCCGACGAGCCCGCCCCACTGCCCCGCCCCACTGCCCCGGCCGGGCACGCGGGCCGGGTCCCGTTCCGGTCGCCGGCACCTCGCCGTTACCAGGTCGGTAGACTGGCCACGACAACACTTGCTGACTGCCTCGACAAGTCTCGAAAGCTCTCGACAACCGTGGTGACGACGCTCGGCGACACGACCGCAACGGCGTGGTCACCGACCACCTCAGGCTGGTTTCGGGGGGGGCGTTTTGACCCTGGCGGGGGGCGGCAGGTATCTTCTTGGGGTAGTTGTGCGGAGTTCGGCGCGACGCGCGTGTGCAGAGTGCGCGGTCGTGCTTTCATCTCGATAGCTGTATGACCTGGTCATGCGATCCCTGGTCATGCGATCGAGGTGTAGCCGCCCCGACGACACCCCAGACGCAAGTGATGACGAGGTAGATCCGTGCGCACGTACAGCCCGAAGCCCGGCGAGGTGACCCACGCCTGGCACGTGATCGACGCCGAGGACGTGGTGCTCGGCCGGCTTGCCACACAGGCCGCCACGCTGCTGCGCGGCAAGCACAAGCCCACCTATGCCCCGCATGTGGACACCGGCGACTTCGTCGTCATCATCAACGCCGAGAAGGTCGCGCTCACCGGCCACAAGCACGACCAGGCGTTTGTCTACCGGCACAGTGGCTACCCCGGTGGTCTGCGCAAGCGCTCCTTCGGCGAGATGCTGGAGAAGCAGCCTGACCGTCTTCTCGAGCAGGCCATCAAGGGAATGCTGCCGCACAACCGGCTCGGCCGGGCGATGGCCAGCAAGCTGAAGGTCTACGCCGGCCCCAACCACCCGCACGCTGCGCAGCAGCCCAAGCCGTTCAAGATCATTGAACAGAGCAAGGTCGGCCGATGAGCAGCGCCGAGATCAGCGATGACAACATCAGCGAGGAACACCCCGTGACCACTCCGGACGCCGAGAGCGCCGAGACTGTTGAGACCCCGGCCGACGAGGTCGAGGCTCCGGTCGCCGAAGCCACCGACGACGACACTGCCGACACCGACGACGCCACTGCCGAGGACACCTCGGACGACAAGCCTGCCGCTCGGGTGATCCCGCTCGGCAAGCCGATCCAGACCGTCGGCCGTCGCAAGCAGGCCATCGTGCGGGTTCGGCTGATGCCGGGCAGCGGCAAGTTCACCCTCAACGGCCGTTCGCTGGAGGAGTACTTCCCGAACAAGGTGCACCAGCAGCTCATCCGTGAGCCCCTGGTGACCGTCGAGAAGCCGGAGTCCTTCGACATCTTCGCCAACCTCAAGGGCGGCGGCATCACCGGTCAGGCCGGCGCGCTGCGCCTGGCCATCGCGCGGGCCCTGATCGACGTCGAGATCGACGATCGCCCGGCGCTGAAGAAGGCCGGCTTCCTCACCCGTGACCCTCGGGTCAAGGAGCGCAAGAAGTACGGTCTGAAGAAGGCCCGTAAGGCGCCTCAGTACAGCAAGCGTTGATTGATCCGCTTCGGCGGTAACACAACCAGCGGGAGTAGCTATCCGTCTAACGGATGCTGCTCCCGCTGTTGTTTGCGGACCGTGTTCGGTCGATTGCAGAGCGCGTTCACCACAGGTTCGGGGCCCAGGTTCTACAGGAGGTCGACTCGCAGATGGCTCGTCTGTTCGGCACTGACGGAGTACGTGGCCTGGCCAACGCGGAGCTGACACCGGAGCTCGCGATGTCCGTCGCGGCCTCGGCCGCCCGCGTGTTCACCGAGCACGACCGGACGCATCGGCAGGTCGCGGTCGTCGGCCGCGACCCGCGAGCCAGCGGCGAGATGCTGGAGGCCGCGGTGGTGGCCGGTCTCACCTCCGCCGGTACCGATGTGCTGCGGGTCGGCGTGCTGCCGACCCCGGCGATCGCCTACCTGGTCGGCGCGCTGGACGCGGACCTGGGCGTGATGATCTCCGCCTCGCACAATCCGATGCCGGACAACGGCGTGAAGCTGTTCGCGGCCGGTGGGCACAAGCTGCCCGACGCGATCGAGGACGAGATCGAGGTCCGTCGCGGTGACACCTCCGCCCGGCCGGTCGGCGCCGGGATCGGTCGGGTCCGGGACGTGGACGCCCTCGACCGCTATGTCGGGCACCTGGTCGAGGCCAGCGGCCGGCCCCTGGCCGGTCTGCGGATCGTGGTCGACTGCGCCAACGGCGCCGCGTCGGCCGCCGCGCCGCAGGCCTACCGGCGGGCCGGTGCCGAGGTCATCGCGATCAACAACAACCCCGACGGCCTCAACATCAACGAGGGCTGTGGTTCCACCCACCTCGAA
>CAJCJE010000172.1 GCA_903970565.1 Candidatus Melainabacteria bacterium
CCGTCACGACCACCAGGACCAGCAGTGCGTCATTTCCCACGCCGTCAGTCTCGCTACCGCGCACCCCGCCGTCGATACCGCGGACCAACCGCACAACAAGCCGTCAGCCACCCGCCACCAGCCGTTCACCCACCCGCCACCTGCCGCGCCCCGTTTGCCCGGTTGGTGCCATCCTCCTCGGAGCGTCCCGTTCGCCGGACCGGAGGGGATCTGGACCGGAGGGGATGGGGCAACCTTGGATCGGCCGGACCAGGAACCAGGCTCTGCTGACAGGACTCAGAGCGTGAAGGTCACCCCGGTGAGGCGTTCGCTCTCCGACCACAGCCGGGCTCCTTCGGCCGGGTCGTCGGCGTCGGCGGGCAGGTCGCCGAGGCACAGGTGACCGCGCCGATCGCGTGCGCCTCGAGCCGGAGGCCACGGCCGCGCCTGGAGGCGAGGACGAGATCAGAGCCCTGCCAACTACCGTACGGCGATCGAGGCGCTGGAACGGTACCTGATGTATTTCGGGCCGGCGGACGGCGACAGCGCGACGTCGATGTTCGAGGACCTGGCCGATCTGTTCGAACCGGCCGCGGCGGACGGAACGCCGATCCGCGAGATCGTCGGGGAAGACCCGGTGGAGTTCGTCGAGGCGTTTCTTCAGAACTACTCGAAGGGCGGCTGGATCATCCGAGAACGGGAACGGCTGACCAGCGCCATCGAACGCGCCGAAAGCGAAGGCGGGGAGACCGGATCATGACGGCCGTGCTGATCGTTGCCGCATCGGTCAGGGGCCGACGCCACGGAGCTGCCCACCGGCGTCCGCCGGATGTCGACGACGGCAGATGTCCGGTCCCACACCCGTCAGGCGGGTTTGCTCCTGGTGACCGTCGACCTGCGGAAGTTGCCTTTCCGCAGGTCGACGCGATGTTCACGCCAGCCTCGGCACCACGCCTTCGTCAGCGGTGGTCCGGTTGCTACTCGGAGAAGTCGGCGGAGGACCAGCGGTCCGGCCGGATGGTGAACACCACCTGGTCCGCGTTGTCGAAGCCGCCGACGAACGCGCGGCCGGCCTCCTCGCCGAGATAGCGGATGGCGATGGCCTCGCGGACCTCGATTGGCGCCGGGACGGCGGTGTCCACCACGGTGCCCTCGACGATGACGTACTGGTAGGGCTGCTCCTCCCGCTGCACCACCAGTGTCACCGTGCCGGCCTCGCGGATGAGCCTGGCCTTGCGCCGGGAGTCCGAGGTGTTGACCCGAATCTGGCCGCCCGGCTCGTAGTCGTACCAGATCGGGAAGCTGGCCGGCGGACGTCCGTTGTCCGCGGTGACCGAGAGCACGGCGATGCGCTTGTCGGCGAGGAATTTCTGACGATCGGACTCGGAGAGGGGCTTCGGCATGAACCGATCAACACCAGGCCCGGCGCTGGCATTCCGGCAGCCCTGATCAGGCGACCGCTTCGTCGACGGCGTGCACACGACAGTGGAACTAGGCATCCGCGCACCGGAGCGCGCCGAATTCATGGTCATGGAGCACCATCGGATACGGCGCATCCGCGATCCGGAAGCAGAGTCCTTCCGGCTGGCCGACCTCGTCGACGTCAGTCGTGGAATCCTGCGGGGCCGGCTGAGCCGCACCCAGATCGACGATGTCGTCAGGGCCCTGCCGTATCTCGGCTTTCACCGTTGGCTTGCCGCCGGAACCGGCCGCCATGCGATACGCCATCCGCGCAGACCCGCTCCCATGCCGCGTTGGTGATCAGGCGTCCGTTCGGGTAAGTCGTGTGATTCGCGCTTCGGGCGGGTATGCCGTAGCTGTCCGGTCCTCTCGACACGGCAGGGCACGGGAGTCGAGGAGGCCGAGTGAATGGCACAAGTGCCGAAGGCGTGGAGCACGACTTCGAGTTCGGCACGACGGTGATTCCACCGTTGGCACAGCTGCGGAGTTGGTTACGTGGCCTGCTTCGGGACGTGACCGACGAGGCGTGCCTGGACGTGGAACTGGCGGCTACCGAACTCCTGACGAATGCCTACGAACATGCCGCCGGACCGTTCGAGTTGCGGCTGCTGCGTCCGCGCGGGCGGCCGATGGTGCGGCTGGAGGTCGACGACGCCTGTCCCCACCTGCTGCCGCAACCACGTGGCGACGCGCCGACCGACCATCGTGGCCGTGGGCTGATGATGATCAAGGCCGTCAGCAGAGCGTGGGGTGTGCGGCTCAATTCCGACCGTAAGACGATCTGGGCGGAAATCTCGGTCATCCAGGGCGACTGACCTCCTCATCGGGCCCGCCTCGGCACACCGCCAGCGCACGTCGGGTGGTCAG
Source organism: Candidatus Melainabacteria bacterium (assembly GCA_903970565.1). GTDB lineage: Bacteria > Actinomycetota > Actinomycetes > Mycobacteriales > Pseudonocardiaceae > CAJCJE01. Next base: position 2,308 of record CAJCJE010000172.1, read on the forward strand.
TGACGGGCGGGTCCGGTGGGGTCGGGAGACGCATCGTCGGTGCTGGTGTCGTACGAGTGGATCGCCGCACCGACGTCGAAGTACCTCGGAAAGACCTGGTCGAGGCCGACCACCCGCAGGGAACCAGGATGTGCCGGGGCACGGCGGCCAGGACGAATCCGGCCTGTGCGGAGAGGGCGCGGTTGCGGACCGCGATCAGCCCGGACATGCCGGCCGAATCACAGAACTCGACGGCGCCGAAGTCGTTCTCCTCGGCCGCGCCGTCACTCGCCGGGCTCGGCTCGTGCTCCGTGCCGCCCATCAGACGATGCCGGCCATCACGCGATGCCGGGCGATCACGTCCTGGCTGCACTGCCACCAGTCAGGTCGGGCACCGCACGCTCAGCCGATCACGCCGACCGAGCGGTTCGGGTCCGGGCGGACCAGGTATCCATAGTCGACCCGACGTGACACACTGGCGCAGGCTCCGCCCATTTTCTTTTCCTTGTCGCCGATGAGGAAACGGCACAGAGTGTGTGTCACGCCAGTCAGACCTGTCCAGGACCTCGACAGTCGAACTGTCCACGTTCGTTCGAGGTAAGGACCGCATCGTGTCGCAGCCTCCTGTCGACCATCATCGCGGAGCAGGTCCCGCATCGGCCGCGGTTCGGCTTCGGTTGGGGATCGTCCCCCGGTCCTGCGTCGTCGAACTGTCCGGTGACTTCGACGTCGACGGCGCGGACGAACAGCTGGCCCGGCTGCCCTGCGCGACCGACCTGGTCCTCGACCTGTCCCGAGTCGGCTTCTTCGGCGCCACCGGCCTCACCCTGCTGACAACATTGAGCCATCGGCTGGCGAGGAACGGCGCCGGCCTGTGTCTCATCGGCGTACCACCGACCGTCCGCCGGCTGATCCTCGTCCTCGGCCTGCGGGACGCGCTGCCCTGCGAGCCGATGCTGTCCTGCGCCGACGCGGTCGAGGAGTTCGACCCGATATCGCGTCCGCGCCGGCTCAGGGACGTCGCATCGGACCGTGCGGGGCGCCCGGCGAGCGTCACGAGACTCCCGCATACCGGGGAGTGATCCATGACAGCCATCCGTAGCCGGTCTCC
>CAJCJE010000173.1 GCA_903970565.1 Candidatus Melainabacteria bacterium
CGTAGAGCGTCGAGCCCAGCGAGAAGACGTCCGCGGGGGCGCCCGGGTCCCGGCCGTAGGCGACCTCGGGAGCCAGGTAGGCCGGAGTGCCGGCGATCAGTCCGGTCTTGGTCACCGCGACGTCGCCGGTGGCTCGGGAGATGCCGAAGTCGGTGATCTTCACCGTGCCGTTCTGGCCGAGCAGGATGTTCGCCGGCTTGATGTCACGGTGCACGATGCCGGCGGCGTGCGCGGCGGACAGCGCGTGCGCGATCTGCGCGCCGATCCGGCCGACCTCCTCCGGCTGCAACACACCGCGCTCGGTCATCTCGGCCGCGAGGCTGCGGGAGGGTACGTACTCCATCACCAGCCAGGGCGCGTCGTCCTCGTCGACGACATCGAAGACGGCGACCGCGTTGGGGTGGTGCAACCGGGCCGCGATCCGGCCCTCCCGCATCGCCCTCGCGCGCGCGTCGTCGATCTCGGCCGGTTCGAGACCGGAGTCCAGGCGCAACTGCTTGACCGCGACCACTCGATGCAGTCGCGCGTCGTATGCCTGCCAGACCACGCCCATCGCCCCACTGCCGATGCGCGAATCCAGGCGGTACCGGCCGCCGACCAGACGCCCTTCGTTAGCCACTCAACATCCCCCAACCAGGTGTACGTGGCCAATGGTCTTGGCGTGCGGCACCGCCGGCCGGCTGTCCTGGCCGCCCGGCCAACGACGTTCCGGTTGACTCACGGCGAACAGGGTATGCGTTCACCTATCGTGGCCGGATGTGCCCCCGGCTTCACCGGAGAAGTCCGATATGTGTCTTCGACCATGCAATCTTAGGCGATTGATCCTTGACTGGAACGATCCAGTACTGATCACGAACCCACCGTGGAGACAGATCCTCCGTCGCCGGCCGCGCGGCGTTCAGCCGTTCTGGGCCGACAGCAGCTGCGCACCGCTGATCAGCGGATCACTGCCCGGCGTGACCTGCAACAGTTCCACGACACGCAGCCAGCTGCCATCGGACTGCGACATCCGCACCACCGCCTGCACGCTGCCGTCCGGATTGACCTGCACGCTGTCCACCTCGACCCGTGCCGCCGAACGCCAGGCACTGACGAATCCGCTCGGATCGTCGGACAGCAGCGATGGTGAGATCAGCCCCAACGCCGCGGCCGGTCGGCTTTCCGCCAGCCGGTAGAACTCACGGACCAACTGCTGCGGGCTGGTCGGGACCGGTACGGCCGGTCCGGCGTCGCTCTCCCCGGTCGGTGTACGTGTGGGGTCCGTGCCACCGCTGGGCTCGCCGCCCCTGCCGGACGTACGTCGTGTGCTCGTCGGGGCGGCCGGTTTCCGCATCCGGATGCTGTCCGGATGCCCGGCCAGCCGCGCTTCCAGCGTGTCCGGCCGCAGCACGCCGATGCCGGTGATCGGGAGCGGCTCGGCCACCGACGGCTGCTGGCTGTCGGTACGGCTGCGGGCCAGGGTGGCCGCCGCGGCGACCGAACCGCACAGCACCAGCGAGCCGACGGCCAGGCCGATCAGCTTGGCCGCCTTGGCCACGGCGCCGCGATGTCTGCCCGCCTCGGTCGAGGCCGGCCCGAGCAGGTCGGTCACGAACTCGTTGGTCGCGGTCTCCTCGGCGGACGGGACGCGGATCGGACCGGCCTGTCGCCGAATCAGATCCACGACCGCGATCGAACCCTCTGGTCGTGTCGGTGCCCGGTTCTCGGACGCTCCACGCTGTGCCTCCGTGGCGTGTTGGACTTCCGGTCACTCGTACCGGGTGCTCACCCGCGAAGCCAGCCCCTGTCGGTGGACAACCCGTTCGTGGCGACAAACGGTCGTACGTTGTCACTCGTTTGGAGCAGTGAGCGCGATTGGCATACATCGCTCGGGTAACCATTACAACGCATACGGTGGCCGTGGTGTTCCCCACCAACGGAGGACCCCGGCGAATCAGCCGGCGGGATTCTCGATCTTCGGGTCGCCCGTCAGCGTGAACTGGAGGGTGCGCTGTTCGGTGCTGACCGAGCCGTCCTTGTCGGTCACCTGCAACACGCTGACGGTCAATCCGTCGCTGGGATCCAACGAGATGCTCTTGACCTTGATCGTGGAGATGTCGCCGTAGTTCTGCTCGATGATCGCCTTGGCGTCGTCGTGCGCGGTGTCCGCGGTGAGGTCCGCCGCCGCGTCGACGTTCGAGGTCACCTCGCTGAAGAACGCCACCGTGCGATCACCGATCTTGGCCGGGTCGACCGCGGGCGGGCCGGTGTCGACCGTGGTCACCGTCGGGGGCGCGGGGACCACCGTGGTCGGGATTCCGGTGCTCGGTGCTCCGGTACTCACCGCCCCGCTGGTCTGGGTCGGTCCGCCGCCGAGCATGGCGCCACCGCCCGGCGTGGCCGCCGAGGAAGCGGGAGCGGCCGGGTCGGTGGAGTTGCCGCCCGCGCTGGGCCGGCCGGGATGGTCGTCGTCGTTGCCGGTCGGGGCGGCCGGCGAGTTGTGCTCGGCCGGCGCGCTGGCCTCCCCGGAGGCCGGCGGGGTGAAGAACGGCAGTCCGGTCGGCAACCCCGGCAGCGAGTCGATGTCGCTGGTCACCGTGACCGGACCGATCAGCAGCGAGGTCACGAACAACAGACCGACCAGAGCCGCGCCGGAGGAGAAGATGGTGAACCAGGCCGCCCGGCGCCAGGTTCTCGGCGGAGTGACCGAGGCAGGTATGTAGCCGAGGTTGAAGGAGTGCAGCCCGACCGGGCCGGTGTCCGCCAACCGGTCGGGTGGTGGCAGCGGGGAGTCGGGGAGCGGCGGCAGCTTGCCGGCGGTCGGCGGCCAGGTCGGCCGCTCCGGTCTCGAACTTCCTCGCGCCGAGGGGATGGTCCGTCCGCCGGCCGAAGAGGGCGAGGGGAGCCTGACGGCCGGCGAGGGTGGCCTGACGGCCGGTGCCGGCGTGAGCGTCCCCGACCGGACCGTCGCCGAGGAAGCGGCCACGGCACCCCCGCCCGGTGCCGTCATCGCCCTGGCATGTCGGGAGAACTGCTCGGTCTCCGCGCCCGACACCATCGGAGTCCAGAAATCACCCCCACCGGTGCGATGGTGCCGCCCCTGAGGGGAGTGCTTCGCCGCGTCGCCCGCGGAACCCGATCCGCCTGCCATGTCTCAACCGACCCTTGTTCCCAGCCATCCTGACGCCGTTTCCTGCCTCCTCAGCCGGTTTTCACCACCTGGAACAATTCAGCGCAGTCAATGGCCGCGAATCCGTGACGCGGCGCTACCGCGTTAGGCCGTCCGGAAATGGCAGACGTCCCGCTACCCGGCAGGAGCCGATGCCGCACGACGAGTCCGTCGACGGCCGGCGCTACCGAGTTCCGAGCACGCCTCGATGGCGCCCCGCCCGAAGGCCACGCGCCGGCCGTTCTTGCGTCGCTCGGCGTCGCACCGGCCCACCGGGCACCGTCCCGACCCGCGCCGGGCACAATCGCACCCGCCGCACCCGCCGCACCCGCGATGGCCCGCCTGGCCGCGCGATGGGTCAGGTTGGCGACACCACGATCAGCACCGCCCGAGCCGGCGGCGACGGCCAGCGCGGGGGAATTTGGATTAATCCTCTGCACCGTCACCGGGCCAGCCTAAGTGGCTGAAATCCCTGGTGAGGCCCGGGTATCCGATCTCGCTCGCCGCACCACACGAACGAGTGAACTTACTTCAGTTGCCGGTGTGGAACCGCTCCCGACTGGACTGCAACGCCTTCGCGGCCACTCCGGCCGTGCCCGCACCGAGGATGACCGCCAGCACTTCGGCGAAGCCACCACCGGTGGCCAGCAGCAGGGCCAGCAGCCCGGCGGCGGTGGTCGAACCCGCGACCACCCACCGGCTGCGGACGAACTGCGCGATCGGTGCGCCGCCGGCGCGCTTGTTAGCGGCCGACCCCAACATTGCGAGGTAACCGTCATGCGCGAGGGCCGCAACGAGTCCGGCGAGCGCGATGATCACGGCGATGAGTTCGAACATGACTCCAGTGTGCGCGCCCGGAAGCGGTGCTCGCCATCAGTGATCCCCCTGAGTCGCTCCCGACCCGGGGCGGAGATCACCTGCCCAGGCGACCCCTACCCAGGTTGAGCAGCAACATCGCCAGCTCACGACCCTCCGGGCCGAGTTCGCGGAACCGGGCGATCACGTCCATCTCCCGGTTCACCACGATCCTCGTGCCACCCGCGGCCATCCTGGTCGCGCCGATGGCGCGGGACACCTCGGTCCGTCGTTTGATCAGGCGCAGGATCTCCGCGTCCAACCAGTCGATCTCCTGGCGCAGCTCGGCGATGTCCATGTTCTCGATGGACCGCTCGGTGTGCTGTTGCTCGGGCGCGTCCACGGGCAGGCCGTCGGTAGCGGCGTCGGCGGTGTCCGCATCGCTCCCGCCCTCGGCGGCGTTGACGGCGTCGAGAGCCTGGTCGTCGCTGGGAGTGGTGATGTTCATCGTGGTCCCCTGACTCGTCGTACGGAGTCCTGAACCCGAAAAGCCCCGGATACAGTGGACTCCGGGGCTCGTGGTGTGAGTGCGCGCTAGGCAGCCACGGGAGCCGGAATCCGGTTCCCGTAGAAAAACTCATAGCAAGGCCGCTGCACCGGCACATCTTGACACAGCCGCGCTGGCCCGGTCGAGTGCACCTCTCGCGATGTGAGAAGCGTGGCCGGTCGAGCCGTGGCCGAAAACGCCCCCCGTAGGGCAACTCTCGTCGGTGGCGGACGGTACCGTGGGAAAACAATGAGCGCGCTGTTCGAACTGCACCCAGACCTGCCGTCCACCCGGCGGCGCCCGTCCGCCTCCCGGCTGCTGGAGGATCTCAACCCACAGCAGCGGCAGGCCGTCGAACACGCCGGATCGCCGCTGCTGGTGGTCGCCGGCGCCGGATCAGGCAAGACGCGGGTCCTGACCCGGCGCATCGCCTACCTGCTCGCCGAGCGGGACGTGCACCCCGGCCAGGTCATGGCGATCACCTTCACCAACAAGGCCGCCGCCGAGATGAAGGAGCGGGTCGCCGATCTGGTCGGTCCGAGGGCCCGCACCATGTGGGTGTCCACCTTCCACTCGATGTGCGTGCGGATACTGCGCCGCGAGGCCAAAACGCTGGGGATGACCTCCAGCTTCTCCATCTACGACTCCGATGACACCCGCCGGCTGATCACCCTAGTCGCCCGTGATCTCGACCTGGACCCGAAGCGCTATCCGGCGCGCACCCTCGCGGTGCAGGTGTCCAATCTCAAGAACGAGCTGATCGATCCGGAGTCGGCCGCCTCGGCCGCCGGCACCGACCTGCAACGCCGGGTCGCCGAGGTCTACGCGAGCTACCAGCAGCGCCTGCAACAGGCCAACGCGCTGGACTTCGACGACCTGATCATGCGCACCGTCGAGCTGCTTCAGGTCTTCGGGGACACCGCCGAGTACTACCGGCGGCGCTTCCGGCACGTCCTCGTCGACGAGTACCAGGACACCAACCACGCCCAGTACACGCTCATCCGGGAGCTGGTCGGCGTCGGCGACAACGATGTCGAACCGGCCGAGCTGTGCGTCGTCGGTGACGCCGACCAGTCCATCTACGCCTTCCGCGGCGCCACCATTCGCAACATCGTGGAGTTCGAGCGGGACTACCCGCAGGCCCGTACGATCATGCTGGAGCAGAACTACCGCTCCACCCAGACGATCCTCTCCGCGGCGAACGCGGTCATCTCGCGCAACTCCGGCCGCCGGGACAAGCGGCTGTGGACCGAGTCCGGGGACGGCGAGAAGATCGTCGGCTACGTCGGTGACAATGAGCACGACGAGGCCGCCTTCGTAGCCGCCGAGATCGACCGGCTGGTCGACGGCGCGGATGCCAACAACAGCGACATCGCGGTGTTCTACCGGACCAACAACCAGTCCAGGGTGTTCGAGGAGATCTTCATCCGCCTCGGCCTGCCCTACAAGGTCGTCGGCGGTGTTCGGTTCTACGAACGTCGCGAGGTCCGCGACAGCCTCGCCTACCTGCGGGTGATCGCCAACCCGGCCGACACGGTCAGCCTCCGGCGCATCCTCAACGTGCCCAAACGCGGCATCGGCGACCGGGCCGAGGCGGTGGTCTCCACCTATGCCGAGCGGGAGCGGCTTCCGTTCATCGACGCCCTTCGGCACGCCGCCGCCGACCGGGTTCCCCTGCTCAACCCGCGTTCCCGCAACGCCATCATCGGCTTCCTGGAACTGCTCGACGGGTTGCTGGAGTTCGCCGCGTCCGGGGTCGAGGTCGCCGACATCACCGAGGCGATCCTGGAACGCAGCGGCTATCGGGCCGAGCTGGAGGCCAGCGACGATCCGCAGGACGCCACCAGGGTGGAGAACCTCACCGAACTGGTGACCGTGGCCAGGGAGTTCACCGAGGGGCTAGCGGTCGCCCCGGCGCTGGGCACCGAGGCCCAACCCGTTGTCGAGCCGGCTGATCCACCGGACCCCGACGAACTCGGTGGGCCGGCCGAAGGCAGTCTGGAGGCGTTCCTGGAACGGGTTTCGCTGGTCGCCGACTCCGACTCGGTGCCCGACTCCGACGACGGCGTGGTCACCCTGATGACCCTGCACACCGCCAAGGGCCTCGAATTTCCGGTGGTCTTCTGCACCGGTTGGGAGGACGGCATCTTCCCGCACATGCGTGCGCTGGGAGATCCGACCGAACTGGCCGAGGAACGCCGGCTCGCCTACGTCGGCATCACCCGCGCCCGGCAGCGGCTGTACCTGTCGCGGGCACTGGTGCGGTCGGCCTGGGGACAGCCGATGACCAACCCCGCATCGCGATTCCTCGACGAGATTCCCGCCGATCTCCTCGACTGGCGGCGGCTGGAACCGACCCGCTCCGCACCGAGCGCGCCGACCAGTTGGGGCCGAGGTTCCTCGGCGATCGGCTCGGATTCCGCGCAGGCCGGGATCGCCGCGCGTGGAATGCGCACCACCAACTTCAAGGGCTGGCAGGACACCCCGGCCATGCGGCTGGACGTCGGCGACCGGGTCAGCCACGACAAGTACGGCCTCGGCACCGTGGTCGCCGCCGACGGAGCCGGGCCGAGGGCCACCGCGACCATCGACTTCGGGACCTCCGGCACGGTCCGGTTGATGCTCATCGGCAGCGTGCCGATGACCAAGCTCTGAGCGGTTCCCTACGTTTGCTCGGGCGGTTGCCGCGCAACCGTCCGAGCAACACGGTCCAGATGGCCGACCGAGCCGAACAGCTGCGTCAAGCGCGATCCGTTGCCCCGCAACGAAACCACGTCACATACCGCCAGCGTGCGAATCATCCGCTGTCCCAAGCGCGCGCCACTCACCCTGCGCGCCCGCTGGTCTGACGGACCCGGCCGACGCTGCCGGCCGCGCTGGTGGATTCGCCCACTGGGCAACGTTCGCGAAGCCGTGCCGTCGTAACCCGATCCGGTGATCATCCGCGCCATCGTCGCCCTGGTTCGAGTACGTCTCGCGTCCGCGCACAGCATTCCCCACCTGCGGTTTCCCGGTGAGCCGCTGAACCGCGACCACTGCCTCCCGCCCCGCGTCATCTCGGTTTTCGAGGCGACGGCCCGTCGAAGCTGATCGACATTGTCAGCAGACCGCGGTTTACTGCTATCGAACGCATGTTCGAATGGGATCGACGGAAGGAGAGTGCGATGTGGACGAGGTTCTCTTCGGGGTGCTCGCCGAATATGTCGGCCGCTATCTCGACGCGGTGGAGCAGCTGGCGGTCGAGTCGGCAGTCGGCACGCGACGGTTGGCCGCAGCCTGGCGGGAACTGCTCCACCGGCACCGCCCCGCCGGGCGCGGTGGCTGCACGGGCTGCGGTCGTCGTCGGTCACCTGGCGTGGGTCTCATGCCGGGCAGCCGCCGCGATCACGGGTCCTGGTGCGGAGTGTGGCGAGTGGCAAGCAGCTATTTCGTCTATCCGCCGGCTCTCGACGAGGATTCCTACGACCCGTTCGTCCCCGGCGATGTCGAGCCTTTCGATGCTGCCGAGGAGTGGCCAGGCGAACCAGCGCAGTCGCGCCAGCTCGACGCGATGGGCACCGGCTCGTTCGAAACAGACGAATACGACCAGCAGTCCTGATCGACTCGGTCCATCCCCACTCGCCAAGCTGCTCCCAGCGGCAGAGCTGATCTCCGCGACAGTGGGCTGGACCGCCTCGATCCTGACCAGGCCGGACCGTGTCCGATCAAACGTCAGATCAGACCGTGACGGGTCAGACCGTGATGCCTCGGGTGTTCAGCCACTGCACGGGGTCGATCTTCGTGCCGTTGGGCTGCCAGACCTCGAAATGCAGGGTGTAGCCGGTGGAGAAGCCCCGGTCGCCCATCCGGGCGATCTGGGTTCCGGCGACCACATGCTGGCCGACCTGCACGGAGTAGTCGTCCATCCGCGCGTAGACCAGGATCGTCCCGTCGGAGAGCCGTTCCTTGACCCAGAGTCCGAAACCGCTCGTCGGTCCGGCGGCGATGATCTCGCCATCTGCGGCGGCGTAGATGGGCGCGTCCTTCTGACCCTGGATCTCGATGCCGTAGTGCAGCGTGCCGTACTGGCCGCCGAAGGTCGAGACCACAGGCCCGTCAGCCGGTTTGGAGAAGGTCACCGCGTCGACATTCTGCGCATTGGCCCCACCGGAGCCGTCCGTGATCTGCTGGCTCTCGGCCAGTTGCGCGGCCACTTCCGACTGGTCGATGGTCCTGGCCATCGGCTGCACTTCCAGGGACTGCTGGTTGTCGGCGGCCGGCCCGAGCATGGCCACGGTGCCACTGGGATCAGCCATCGGCACCGAGTCCGGCTCGGACAGCTTGGGCAACAACGACTGACCCGCGCTGGCCGCCGCGTCG
>CAJCJE010000174.1 GCA_903970565.1 Candidatus Melainabacteria bacterium
ACCGCCGAGTTATCCGGCTTGTCCGGCGCCAGGGACGTCCACCAGCTCAGCGTCGTCGACGCGGTCACCGCGACCGTGACGCCGCAGCAGGAGGCCCGGTTACGGGCCAACCCGAGCGTTGCCGAGGTCGTCCCGGACGCCGCGATCAAGGTCGTCCCGCCCACGACGCAGGCACCGCGGTCGGTCCAGCCGACCGCGACCGGCTCCCAGCTCGCCGCCCCGTCGCCCGGCGCCTGCGCCCCCGACGGCAAGGTGCAGCTCGACCCGGAGGCCGTCTCCGCGATCAACGCCGACTCCGACCACCCCGCCGCGAAGACCGCGCGGAGCCTCGGCGCGACCGGCGCCGGGGTCACCATCGGCGACATCGCCGGCAGCATCGACGTGAACAGCCCGGAACTGATCCGGCCCAACGGGCTGCACGTCATCACCGACTACCAGGACTTCACCGGTGAGGGCAGCGCCACCGAGTCCGAGGACATCGAGTCCTTCCTCGACGACGGCATGATGGCCGCGCAGAGCCGCCAGGTCTACGACCTCGCCGACTACGGCGCCCACCCGCTCGCCGCGCCCTGCCGGATTCGCCTGGAAGGCGTCGCGCCGCAGGTCAACCTGACCGCCTACAAGGTGTACGCGGCCAACGACATCACCACCACCTCGGCCTTCCTCCAGGCCATCGACTACGCGGTGAACGTCGACCACGTGAACGTGCTCAACGAGGAGGCCGGCTCGTTCCCGATGCCGGACACCAGCGCCGACCTGATCAAGACCGCCAACGCCGACGCGATGGCCGCCGGGGTCACCATCACGGTGCCCTCCTACGACTCCGGCCTCACCAACACGATCTGGTCGCCGGCCTCCCAGCCCGGCGTGATCTCGGTCGGTGCCTCCACCACCTACCGCTCCTACGCCCAGTCCGACCAGGCCGGCTTCGACAGCATCGGCGCGACCGGCTGGATCAGCGACAACATCAGCGCGCTGTCCTCCGGCGGCTCGACCGAACAGGGCCGCGGCATCGACGTGGTCGCCCCCGGCGACCTGGACTGGGCGATCTGCACGGACAACGCGCAGATCGCGCCGGACTGCCTCAACGACGTCGGCCAGGAGAGCGGCGTGACCCTCTCCGGCGGCACGAGCGAGGCCGGTCCACTGGTGGCCGGGGTCGCCGCGCTGGTCATCCAGTCCTACCGGGCCACCCACGGTGGCGCCAGCCCGGCCCCGTCGCTGGTCGACGACCTGATCACCGGCACCGCCGACGACCTCGACGTGCCCGGCGCGCAGCAGGGCGCCGGCCTGGTGGACGCCTACCGCGCCGTCGCCGCCGCCCGCTCGATCCAGACCGCCGACGGCAGGCCGAACGGGATCGGCACCGGCGTCGTCGCCGACACCGACCAGCTCGACGCGGTCGGCAGTCCGGGCAGCGGCACGACCTTCGGCGTCACGCTGACCAATGCCGGCGCCGGCGCCGAAACCGTCGACCTGCGCGGACGCACCCTCGGCACCACCCGGACCGTCACCTCGGTCAGCCCGGACCTCACCACCAGCGACCCGAGCTACGTCGACTCCCACGGCGACACCCGCAACTACCTGAAGGTCCCGTTCACCGTGCCGCCGGGCACCAGCAGGCTCAACGGGGACATCGCCTGGCCGAGCACGAACGGCTCGGTCGTCGACCTCACCCTGCTCGACCCGAAGGGGCGCCTGGCCGGCTACACCCTGCCGCAGGGTTCCGGCAACCACGGCCACTCCGACGTCCACGACCCGACCCCCGGCACCTGGACCGCGGTGATCGCCGGCACCGAGTCGACCCCGTCCGGTCCGATCGCCGGCTACACCGGGCCGGTGCACTTCGAGGCCTCGGTCGCGGCCGACACCTCCTTCGGCACGGTCAGCCCGCGCACCGTCACCATCGCGCCCGGCCGCTCGGCGAAGGTCACGGTCAGCGCGACCCTGCCCGAGCAGCCCGGTGACCTCAGCGCCTCGCTGGTGCTCGACACGGCCGGCGGGCCGGCCAGTTCGATCCCGCTGACCCTGCGCTCGCTCATCCCGGTCCAGGGCGGCGTCGGCCACTTCACCGCGGACCTGCGCGGCGGCAACGGCCGGGGCGGTACCCCGTCCCAGACGTTCTTCTACAACGTGGACGTGCCGGCCGGGAAACCCGCGCTGGACGTGAGCACCGCGCTGGCCGGCGACAACACCGATCCCTACTACGGCTACCTGATCGACCCGAACGGACAAACCCAGGCGCAGGGCAGCAACCAGCTGCTGGTCGGGGTGAACAACGGGACGCCGACCACCGTCGGCGGCCCCGGCATGAACCTGCACACGGTCGATCCGATGGCCGGCCGGTGGACGGTGCTGATCACCTTCACCAACCCGGTCACCGGAAACCTCCAGTCCACCCCGCTGACCGGCGTGCTGAACTTCGCGCCGGTCCGGCCGACCGTGACCGGCCTGCCCACCGCTGGCACGCTGCCGGCCGGCCAGTCCCACGTGGTCGCGGTGACCGTGCACAACACCACCACCGCGCCGGAGTCCTACTTCCTGGACGCCCGGCTGAACAGCTCGGCCAGCATTCCGCTCACCTCGATCACGCCGTCGCGGAATCTCACCCTGCCGCTGCCGGTCGCGGTCGAGTACCCGCCGATCACGCTGCCCCAGTGGATAGTGCCGACCGACACGATGGACGTGCTGGCCACCGCGTCCTCGACGGCACCGGTCATCTTCGACACCCAGCCGTTCAACGGTGAACCGGACCTCGGCTCCATCGCCGACGGCGACACCGCCAGCGCCGAACTGAGCGCGCCGGACATCACCCCCGGCGACTGGCAGATCACCCCGCAGCCGGCCGGCCCCGGCGGCGTCAACGGGGTGCCCACCTCCACGGCGAGCTTCGGCATGACCGTCACCACCGCCGCGTTCGACCCGGCCGCGCAGTCGCCCAGCGGTGACCTCTGGCGGTCGGCCACCGGGTTCGCCCCGGTCGTCGTGCAGCCCGGTCAGCGCACCACGCTGTACCTGACCATCACGCCCACCGCGCCGGCCGGCAGTCTGGTCAGCGGCACGCTCTACCTGGACGAGAGCTCGGCGCTGACCCAGTACGGCCTGAGCCCGAGCGGCAACCAGCTGGTCGGCCTGCCCTATCACTACACGGTCGGCTGAGTAGCCCTTCTCGACGGAGAAAGGTCCGGCCGCGACCCGACATCTGGGGTCGCGGCCGGACTCGTACGACGGTGTCAGGACTCTTTCGGCCTGTCCAGCAGTGTCGTGGTCGGATCGAGAAACGGGGCG
>CAJCJE010000175.1 GCA_903970565.1 Candidatus Melainabacteria bacterium
ACATGTCGCGCAAGCGCAACCTCGTCGAATACGGGTTCCGGCTTCCCTCGGCGTGCGACAACCGGCCGCTGACCTGGGATGAGTTCTGCGAGCGCATCGGCCAGACGGTGTACCTGTCGGCCACGCCGGGGCCCTACGAGCTGCAGCGGACCGGCGGCGAGTTCGTCGAGCAGGTCATTCGCCCGACCGGCCTGCTCGACCCGGAGGTCATCGTCAAGCCGACCGAGGGCCAGATCGACGACCTGGTGCACGAGATCCGGCTGCGCGCCGAACGCGACGAGCGGGTGCTGGTCACCACGCTGACCAAGAAGATGTCCGAGGATCTCACCGACTACCTGCTCGAACTCGGCATCCGGGTGCGCTACCTGCACTCCGAGGTCGACACCCTGCGCCGGGTGGAGCTGCTGCGCCAGCTGCGCCTCGGCGAGTTCGACGTGCTGGTCGGCATCAACCTGCTGCGCGAGGGCCTGGACCTCCCCGAGGTCTCCCTGGTGTCCATTTTGGACGCTGACAAGGAGGGCTTCCTGCGCAGTGGCACCGCGCTGATCCAGACCATCGGCCGCGCCGCGCGTAACGTGTCCGGCCAGGTGCACATGTACGCGGACAAAGTCACCGACTCCATGCGACGCGCCATCGACGAGACCAACCGGCGTCGCGTCAAGCAGGAGGAGTACAACACCGCGCGCGGCCTCGACCCGCAGCCGCTGCGCAAGAAGATCGCCGACATCCTGGACCGGGTGTACGCCGAGGCCGAGGATTCCGAGCAGGAGGTCCCGGTTGGGGGTTCCGGGCGCAACAGTTCACGCGGCAAGCGCGCCAACACCGAACCGGGCCGGTCCGGCCGCAGCTCCGGCGTGCTGGCCGACAAGGACGTCAAGGGCATGGCCCGCGCCGAACTGGCCGACCTCGTCCAGCAGCTCACCGACCAGATGATGAACGCGGCCAGGGAGTTGCAGTTCGAACTCGCCGCCCGGCTGCGCGACGAGGTTCAGGACCTGAAGAAGGAACTGCGCGGCATGGACGCGGCCGGGGTGAAGTGAGCCGGGATCGGCCCGGCGGGCGGCGATCCTGGCGACACGGCGTCCGCGTTCATCGGTACGGTGAGCGAGTGCGGTCGGCCTGAAGTGCGCGCCGACCGCCGAGTCGGCTGAGGAACGGCGCGTGGCATCCGCGAACCCGTCGATTTCCTACGCCGCAATACTCGCACGACTCCCGTGCGCCGAACCTGCGCGGCTCGTAGCCTTCGCGCCATGACCGAGCACGAGGACACTGCGGCGAATCCGCTGCCCACCGTGGAAAGCGCCGAACAGCGCGATATCAGGTGCCAGCGATTTCTGGAGGAGGAGATCTGGCCGTACATCCCGGCCGAACTGCGGGGAAAATCTGTCTCCAAGGCAGAAATCGAGGAGATCCTCGGGCTCGGTCCTGACGGCGTCTGATCATCACCTGGTCACGTGGCTACCGGTTTGCGGGCGGGTGCTCCGCCCTTCATCACCTCGGCTATGAGGTGATGTCCTTGGTGGCGAAGCGGCGGGCGGCGAGTGCGAAGAAGATCACGCCGTAGACCAGCGCGGACAGGATGCCGCGCACCATGTCGCCCCAGTCGATGTTGCTGCTGAACAGATCCGCCCAGGCGAACGCATAGTGCGTCGGCAGATATTCGCGCAGGCCGCCCAGCGCGGTGATCGAGTCGAGGATTTCCGACAGGATCGAGGCGAGCACCGCGCCGCCGACGGCACCCAGCGGGGCGTTGGTGGACACCGACAGCAGCAGCGCCAGGCCGGCCACCCAGAGCAGTTGCAGGGCGAGGTACACCACGGCCAGCGCGATCCGGCCCAGCGCGGTACCGAAGGTCAGCGCCTCCCCGGTCGGGCTGACCAGGTCACCGCTGCCGTAGGCGAGCACGCCGACCAACAGCGAGACCGCCGGGAGCAGGATCAGGCCCAACAGCGACAGCAGCCCGGAGACGATGGCCTTCTGCCGCAGCAGCCGGCCACGCGGGATCGGTATCGCCAGCAGGTATTTCAGACTGGACCAGGATGCCTCGCTGGCTACGGTGTCGCCGAAGAACAACGCGATCACCACGATCAGCAGGAAGCTGGCCGAGGCGAACAGCGCGAAGATGGTGAAGTTCGTGCCGCTGGTGGTCGCGAGGTCCACCAGCTGCCCGGAGCTGCGGTTGCTCGACCCGTTGCCCACCTTGAAGGCGATGAGCAGCAGGAACGGCAGGATCACCAGGAACCCGATGCTCAGCTGGGTGCGCTTGCGCCGGATCTGGCGGCGCAGCTCCACCCGCAACGGCATGGTCCGACCGGCCCGGTAGCCGTTCGCGGAGCCGTTGGGGGTCTCGTCGAGGGTTGTCATGATCGTTCCCCACCAACCAGTTGCAGGAACACGTCTTCCAGTCGGCCGCGCGGGCCGACCTGATCGACCGCGACGCCCGCGCGGACCAGCGCGCTGACCGCATCGGCCCTCGGCACGCCGTTGAGGTGCGCGTAGACCGGCACCGGCCGACCCGCCGACGGTGCCGAAGCCGGTTCCGGCGGGACATCGGCCCGACTGTCGGCAGGGTTGTCGTCAGGGTTGCCGGCAGGGTTGTCGTCGTCGGGGTCGATGAGGTGGACGCCGTCGAGGTCGCCGAGAACCTGCCGGGCGCCGGCCGGGTCGTCGACGGTGAAGGTGGTCTCGCCCTTGCCGGTCACGATGTCGCCGACCTCGCCGGCCGCGACCAGCCTGCCGTGGTGCATCACCACCACGTGCGTGCAGGTCTGCTCGACCTCGGTGAGCAGGTGACTGGACACCAGCACGGTCCGCCCACCGGCCGCGTAGCGACGCAGCACGTCCCGCATGTCGCGGATCTGGGGCGGGTCCAGGCCGTTGGTGGGTTCGTC
>CAJCJE010000176.1 GCA_903970565.1 Candidatus Melainabacteria bacterium
TGACCCCGCCGCCGCCGTGCGCCTGGATGGCCTTGTCCAGCACCCATTCCACGGTGCTCGGGACGGCGACCTTGATCGCCTGGATCTCGGAGTGCGCGCCTCGGTTGCCGACCGTGTCCATCAGCCAGGCCGCCTTGAGCACCAGCAGTCGGGCCTGTTCGATCCGGATTCGCGACTCGGCGATCCATTCCTGCACGACGCCCTGTTCGGCGAGCGGCTTGCCGAAGGCCACCCGGCTGATCACCCGGCGGCACATCAGTTCCAGGCCGCGCTCGGCCATGCCCAGCGCCCGCATACAGTGGTGGATGCGACCGGGACCGAGGCGGGCCTGGGCGATGGCGAAGCCCTCGCCCTCACCGGCGATCAGGTTCTCGGCCGGCACGCGCACGTTGTCGAAGACGACCTCGCCGTGTCCGCCGTGCGGGCCGTCGGTGTAGCCGAACACGTGTACGCCGCGCTTGACGGTGACCCCTGGGGTGTCCTTGGGCACCAGGATCATGCTCTGCTGGCGGTGCTTCTCCGCGCTCGGATCGGTTTTGCCCATCACAATGAGGATTTCGCAGCTCGGGCTGAGCGCGCCGGAGGACCACCACTTGCGGCCGTTGATCACGTACTGGTCGCCGTCGCGTTCGATCCGGGTGGCGATGTTGGTCGCGTCGGAGGAGGCGACCTCGGGTTCGGTCATGCAGAACGCGGACCGGATCTGGCCGTCCAGCAACGGCTTGAGCCACTGGTCCTGCTGTTGCGGGGTACCGAACATGGTCAGTACTTCCATGTTCCCGGTGTCCGGCGCCGCGCAGTTGAGCGCCTCGGGGGCCAGCGCGGGGCTGCGGCCGGTGATCTCGGCCAGCGGCGCGTACTGGAGGTTGGTCAGGCCGCCGCCGTGGTCACCGGGCAGGAACAGGTTCCACAACCCGCGCCGCCTGGCTTCCGCCTTGAGGTCTTCCAGCACCGGCGGGCGGGCCCACGGGTCGGCTCCCTCGGCGACCTGTTGCGTGTGCAGGGCCTCCGCCGGGTAGACGAACTCGTCCATGAACGTCGTCAGCTCGGCGCGCAGCGCCTCGGTTCGTTCGTCGAATGCGAAGTCCATCGCGTTCACCGTTCCTCATTCGTTGAGGTTGCGTTGCGGTTGTCCCAGGTCATGTCGATCACGCGCCCGTCGGATGCCCGTCGAGCACCTGCCCGTCGAGTGCGGCGAGGCCGCCGCTGACCAGTTCGGGGACCAGCGCGCCGATCCGGTCGAAGCCGGCGCCGATGGTCTTGCCGAGGGTGAATCGGTAGTGGATGCCTTCCAGCACAACGGCCAGTTTGAAACTGGCCAGCCCGACATACCAGTCCAAATTGGACACATCGGTACCGGTGCGGTCCGCGTAGCGGGCGATCTGCGCGTCGATGGACGGGAAGCCGGGCGCGCTGGTCACCCCGCCGGAGACCGGGTCGTCCTTGCCGGCGCCGCGCGAGTAGATCACGAACAGGCCGAGGTCGGCGAGTGGATCGCCGAGGGTGGCCATTTCCCAGTCCAGTACGGCGGCGATCCGCCGGCTCCCCGGTTCCGCCGAGTCGGTGACCAGCACATTGTCCAGCCGGAAGTCACCGTGCAGCAAGGAGTGTCGCGGCGATTCGGGTACCGAGTCGGCCAGCCTGGTGTAGAGATCGTCGATACCCTCGACCTCGCGGCTGCGCGAGGAGTCCAGCTGCTTGCGCCAGCGGGACACCTGCCGGGCCAGATATCCCCGCGGGCGGCCGAAATCGCCGAGGCCGATCTCCTCGGGGTGCAGCGAGTGCAGGTCGGCGAGCACGTCGATGAGCTGGTGGCCCAGGATTTCACAGGCGGCGGGGCCGAGTCGCCCGGTGTCCCGGTGCGAGCGCAGCACCACCCCGTCCACGCGCTGCATCAGGTAGAACGGCGCGCCCAGCACCTCCGGCTCGGTGCACAGCGTCACCGTGCCGGGTACCGGGATGTCGGTGTCAGCCAGCGCATACAGCACCCGGTATTCACGGCTCATGTCGTGCGCGGTGGCCAGCACGTGCCCGAGCGGCGGCCGGCGCAGCACCCAGCGGCTGCTGCCGTCGGTGAGATAGTAGGTGAGGTTCGACCGGCCGCCCGCGATCAGTTCGGCGCTCAGCTCACCGGTGACCAGACCGGGACTGGTCCGGTCCAGATAGCCGGCCAGCGCACCGAGGTCGAGGCCGGGCAGTTCGTTCGCAGTCATGAGGCCACCTTTGTCAGGCTGGGGATCAGCTCGCTCAGCGCCGCGCGGGTCCGCACCGCGTCGACGTGTCGAAACGACCGCATCCCCAGGGCGATGGCGGCCTCGACGTTCACCGGGGCGTCGTCGACGAACACACAGTGCCGCGCCGGGATGCCGAGCTGGTCGAGGATCAGGCGGTAGATCGCCGGGTTCGGTTTGCGCAGGCCGACCTCGCCGCTGATCACCACCGCGTCGCACAGCGCCGACAGTTCCGGCGGATAGACATTGGCCCAGCTGTTGGACAGCAGGCCGACCCTGATGCCGCACTCGCGCAGCGCGCGCAGCAGGTCGAGCATGTCGGCGTCGGCCCGCGTCGCGGCGAACAACCGGGTGAGCAGGCCCTTGGCGACCACGGGGACGCCACTGTTGGTGGTCAGCCGAGCCGCCAGTTCGACCTCGAACTCGGCCCCGGTCAACTCGCCGGTCTCCAGGCGGTGCACCGGGGAGACGATGTCGACCTCGCGGCCCATCCACTCGCGCATCACCGCGTAGAAACTGTCCACGTCGACGTCGTCGGCGGCCAGCCACTGCGCGGTGGTCTCCCGGACGGCGCTGGTCAGCACGCCGCCGTAGTCGAAAACGACCGCGTCGATCTCCACCGGACGATCACCTGTCACCGCGTCGTGTTCCGCCACAACCGGATAGTACCGACCAGTCGGTATGTACACAACCGAGCCGACCCCGGCCTACCGGCGCACCGGGTGGTCAGTCCGCGGTGACGGCCGCGCCGAGCGTGGCGTTGACGAGGTGGCAGGCGGCGGCGGCGGCATTCGCGGCCAACGGGGTGGGGTCGACGGTGCGGCAGCGGTCGGCGACCTCGGCGGCGGCACCGGAGGCCAGCGCCGGACACCGAGGATGGAACCGGCAGCCGGCCGGGATACGGGCCGGGTCCGGTGGTTCGCCGCGCAGCACGATCCGTTCGGTCGATTCGGGCAGCACCGACAGCAATGCCTTGGTGTAGGGATGCCGTGGCGCGGTCAGCACGTCCGGTGCCGGGCCGGCCTCCACGATCCGGCCGAGGTACATCACCGCGATCCGGTCGGCGATGTTCCAGGCCAGACCGAGATCGTGCGTGACGACCAACGCGGACAGGCCGAGGTCTGCGCGCAGTCGCAACAGCAGGGCCAGGATCTCGCCGCGCACCGAGGCGTCCAGCGAGGCGACCGGTTCGTCGGCGATCAGCACCCTGGGTTGCAGGGCCAGCGCCCCGGCGATCACCACCCGCTGGCGCTGCCCGCCGGACAGTTCGCTCGGCAGCAGCGGCATGAACCGCTCCGGTGGCCGCAAACCAGCTCGCGCCAGGGATTCCGCGACCAGTTCAGCCTCGTTACCGCGCACCCGGTGGATGCGCAGCCCCTCCGCCACGGCCTCGTAGACCGACTGCCGAGGGTTCAGCGCGCCGGTCGGGTCCTGAAGGATCAGCTGTGCCTGCCGGCGGTAGGCACGCAGGCCGCGGACGGACTTCGGCAGTGCGCTGCCCTCGAAGGAGACCGTGCCGTGATCGGGCCGGTAGAGGCCGAGCAGGGTGCGGGCCAGGGTGGACTTGCCGCAGCCGGACTCGCCGACCAACGCGACGATCTCGCCGGCCCGCAACTCCAGGTTCACGCCCGCGACCGCGCGGACCGTGCCGCCGCCGGGCACCGGGAAGCCGACCGACACGTCCTTGGCGCGCAGCAGTACCTCGGTCATGAGCGGGCCTGCTCGACGGCCTGCGGCTGTTCCCGCGCCACGGCCGGCTCCCCCACCAGCACGCACGCCGCCTCCCGATCCCGGCCGGCCGGGCGCAGCAGCACGTCGGTACTCGCGCAGGCGTCCACGGCGCGGTCGCAGCGCGGGTGGAACGGGCAGCCACCGGGCAGGTGCGCCGGATCGGGTGGGTCGCCGGGTAGGCCACGCGGCGCCAGCCGGGAGGCCGGGTCGCCGATGGTCGGGAAGGCGCCGGACAGGGCGCGCGTGTAGGGATGCCGGCCGTCCCGGACGACATCGGCGGCGCGGCCGTGTTCGACGATCCGGCCCGCGTACATCACCGCGAGCCGCTGGCAGGTCCTGGCGAGCACGGACAGGTCATGGCTGATCATCAGCAGCCCGACGCCGCGCTCGGCGACCAGATCGGCGAGCAGGTCCAGTACCTGCGCCTGGATCATCACATCCAGCGCGGTGGTCGGTTCGTCGGCGATGACCAGCCTCGGATCGCAGGCCAGCGCCATCGCGATCATCACCCGCTGCCGCTGCCCACCGGAGAGTTCGTGCGGATAGGCCCTGGCTCGCCGCGCCGGCAGGCCGACCTGATCGAGCAGTTGGGTGACCCGCTTGCCGACTTCCGCCCCGGTGGCGATGCCGTGCAGCACAATGGGTTCGGCGATCTGGTCGCAGATCCGGCGGACCGGGTTGAGGCCGTGCATCGCGCCCTGGAACACCACGGAGGCATCGGCCCAGCGCACCGCGCGCAGCCGGCCCCACGTCATCCCGGCGACATCCTCGCCGTCCAACAGGATCTGGCCACCGATCCGCGCCGAACTCGGCAGCAGCCGCAGCACCGACAGTGCCAGGGTGGACTTGCCGGAGCCGGATTCGCCGGCGAGGCCGAGGGTTTCCCCGGCGCCCAGCCGCAGGCTGACGCCACGCACCGCCGGCACCGGCCCGCGCGAGGACTGGTAGGCGACCGTGGTGTCCCGGAACTCCAACGGCGGTGCCTCGCCCGCCGGCTCGATCGGTCCGCCCTTGCCTGTCTGCTC
>CAJCJE010000177.1 GCA_903970565.1 Candidatus Melainabacteria bacterium
CTGGTGGTCGGGCTCGACGTGGTGGTCGACGTGGTGGTCGTCGTGGTTGGACCGCCGCTGGTCGGTCGGATCGTGGAAGTCCGCACGAGCAGGTCCGATGTGGGCAGTTCCGTCGCGTTCGCGATCTCGGTCGGTGCCGAGGACAGCGCGACCGGCGACGATGATCCGGACAGTGCACTCGCCACACTGGCGCTGCCGGCGACGACGGCGCCGATGGCCACCGCGACCAGCACCGCCCGGACGGTTGGATGATGGCCGGATGACCCGTTCACGGACGGGGACCGTACCACTACCGAGGGACGCCCGGTGGTGTTATCTGTCGTGATCGGCGATCGATCCGGTTCGCTGTCCGCGACGACCGTTCGGCACCATTGTCGGGGTGGCGGAAACCGTGGACGATCCGAAT
The DNA here is from genome assembly GCA_903970565.1 of Candidatus Melainabacteria bacterium. Taxonomy (GTDB): domain Bacteria; phylum Actinomycetota; class Actinomycetes; order Mycobacteriales; family Pseudonocardiaceae; genus CAJCJE01. The sequence continues at coordinate 407 of CAJCJE010000177.1, forward strand.
CTCGACACTCGGCTGACCGCGTGGGTGCACGGCACCGTGCAGGGCGTCGGCTTCCGATGGTGGACCAGGGCGCGGGCCCTGGAACTCGGTCTGGTCGGTAGCGCGCGCAACCTGACCGACGGCCGGGTCGAGGTCGTCGCCGAAGGACGCCGGGACGACTGTGCGCGACTGCTCGACCTGCTCAGGTCCCCGGCAACCCCTGGCCAGGTGACATTGGTGGTGGAGCGGTGGTCGGCGACCAAAGGGGAATCGCAGGGGTTCCGGGAACGCTGAGCCGACCCCGCAGCGGCTCCGCGCGCCGGGCCATATCACCTGGCTGAGTGATCCTGCTCCCAGCGGACACCGGGCCGGTTCTGGTCGAAGTGCTGGGGAGTACCGACCTCCCACTGTTGACCGTAGGGCCCAGGTACCCTCGTCCGAACGGATTCGCAGGAGGCCCGAGCGCACATGCACCTGAAAAGCCTGACGTTGAAGGGCTTCAAGTCCTTCGCCTCGGCTACCACGCTGCGCTTCGAACCCGGCATCACCTGCGTTGTCGGGCCGAACGGCTCTGGTAAGTCCAACGTGCTGGACGCGCTGTCCTGGGTGATGGGCGAGCAGGGTGCCAAGGCCCTGCGCGGCGGCAAGATGGAGGACGTCATCTTCGCCGGCACGGCCGGCCGCGCCCCGCTCGGCCGGGCCGAGGTGACGTTGACCATCGACAACGCCGACGGCGCCCTGCCGATCGACTACTCCGAGGTGTCGATCACCCGGCGGATGTTCCGTGACGGTGCCAGCGAGTACGAGATCAACGGCAGCTCGTGCCGGCTGATGGACGTGCAGGAACTGCTGTCGGACTCCGGTATCGGCCGGGAGATGCACGTCATCGTCGGCCAGGGGCAGCTCGGCGCGATCCTCGAATCGAAGCCGGAGGGCCGGCGGGCGTTCATCGAGGAGGCGGCCGGGGTGCTCAAGCACCGCAAGCGCAAGGAAAAGGCGCTGCGGAAGCTGGACGCGATGCAGGCCAACCTGACCCGGTTGACCGACCTCACCGCCGAACTGCGCCGCCAGCTCAAGCCGCTGGGCAAACAGGCCGAGATCGCCCGCCGCGCCCAGGCCGTGCAGGCCGACCTGCGCGATGCCCGGCTGCGCCTGTACGCCGACGACCTGGTCAACCAGCGCGGTGACCTGGCCCGCGACGAGGCCGACGAGTCGGCGGCGCGGGCCAAGCGGGGCGAGGTCGAGCAGGCGCTGCAACTGGGCCAGGCCGAACAGACCGAACTCGAACGGCTGGTCACCGCCGACGCGCCACGGCTGGCCGCCGCGCAGGACACCTGGTATCGCCTCTCCGCCCTGGAGGAGCGGTTGCGCGGCACGGTGCGGCTGGCGATGGAGCGGGAACGGCATCTCACCGCGCAGGCCGAGACACACCGGGGCGGTCGCGACCCCGAGGAACTGGAGGCCGAGGCCGAGGAGACCGCCTACCGCGAGGCCGAGCTGCTGGCCGCGGTGGACGAGGCCCGCGCCGTGCTCGCCGAGACCGCCGAGGCGCGCGGTCAGCTGGAGGCCGAGGTCGCGGCGGCCGAGAAGGCGCACATGGCCGCGATCCGCGCGGTAGCCGACCGGCGCGAGGGGCTGGCTCGGCTGGTCGGCCAGGTCGAGGCGCTGCGCAGCAAGAACAACGCCAACGCCGATGAGGTCGAGCGGCTGTCCACGGCGCTGGCCGAGGCCGGTGAACGGGCCGAGGTCGCCGCGATGGAACTGGCCGAGGCACAGGCCGAGGTCGGTGGCGAGGAATCCGACGACGTCGACCTCGGCGAACGCCACCAGCTGGCCATCGCGGCCAGGGACACCGCGCAGGCCAGGGTCGAGGAACTGGTCCGGGCCGAACGGACCGCGGAGAAGGACATCGCATCCTGGAAGGCCAGGGTCGACGCGCTCTCGCTCGGCCTGACCCGGCGGGACGGGGCCGGCGCGCTGCTCGCGGCCGGTGACCGGCTGCCCGGCGTGCTCGGCTCGGTCGCCGCGCTGCTGACCGTGCGTCCCGGCGCCGAGGTGGCGTTGGCCGCCGCGCTCGGCGCGGTCGCCGACGCGGTCGCCGTGGCCAGCGGGGACGACGCGGTCGCCGCGTTGAAGATGCTGCGCGGCAACGACTCCGGCCGGGCCGGTCTGCTGGTCGGCGGCACCGAGTCCACTGTGGACAAATCGGGTTGGCCGACGCTGCCGGCCGGTGCGGACTGGGCGGTCGACCTCGTCGAGGCGCCGCAGGTGGTGCGGGCCGCGGTGAACCGGGCCCTGGACCGGCTGGCGGTGGTGACCGACCTCGACACCGCTCGAGAATTCGTTCGGCAAACCGGTGTGCGTGCGGTCACCGCCGACGGTGACCTGCTCGGCGCGGACTGGGCGGTCGGCGGTTCCGGTCGCAGCCAGAGCGTGATCGAGGTGCAGGCGGCCGTCGACGAGGCCAACGACAAGCTGGTCGAGGCCGAACGCGCCGCGCAGCACGCCAGCGCGGCCCTCAACGGCGCGCGCGCCGAACAGGAAGCCCGCCGGGACGAGGTCGCGGCGGCCAAGGAAGCGCTCAACGAGGCCAAGGTGCGCCAGGCTCGGTCCTCGGAGCGGCTGACCCGGCTGCGTCAGGCGGCCCGTTCGGCCGAGGCCGAGGCCGACCGGGTGCGCAGCCAGCGGGAGAAGGTCGAAGCGGCTCGGGAAGAAGCCATCGGCCGGCTCGCCGACCTGGAGGAACGGCTTGCCCTCGTACAGTCGGAGTCGGTCGAGGAGGAGCCGGACTCCGCACTGCGGGACGAGGCGAGCACCCAGCTCAACAGTGCCCGACAGCGGGAGGTCGAGTCCCGCCTCGGCCTGCGTACCGCCGAGGAGCGGGCCAGGTCGTTGCAGGGCAGGGCCGAATCGCTGCGCAGGGCCGCCAGAGCCGAGCGGGAGTCCCGTGAACGGGCCGCGCGGGCACTGGCCGCGCGAGCCCGAGGCGCCGCGGTCGCCACGGCGGTGGTGCGCGCCGGTGAACTCGCGCTGGAGCGGATCGCGGTGTCGCTGCGCCGTGCCGCGCGGGAACGCGACATCGCGCAGACCCGCCGGACCGAACGGGAGACCGCGCTGGCCCAGGTACGCAACCGGGTCCGCGAACTCGCCACCGAGCTGGAGAAACTGACCGACGCGGTGCACCGCGACGAGGTGCTGCGCGCCGAACAGCGACTGCGCCTGGAACAGCTGGAAGCCAAGATCGCCGAGGACTTCGGCATCGGCCTTGATGATCTGGTCACCGAGTACGGTCCGGCCTCCCCGGTGCCGCCGAGCCCGGCCGAACTGGCCGAGTACGAGGCGGCCAAGGAGCGCGGCGAGGAGGTCACCGCGCCGCAGCCGATGCCGTATGACCGGGCCACCCAGACCAGGCGGGCCAAGCGCGCCGAGCGGGACCTGGCCACCCTCGGCAAGGTGAATCCGCTGGCCCTGGAGGAGTTCGCGGCGCTGGAGGAGCGCTACAAGTTCCTCTCGACCCAGCTGGAAGACCTCAAGGCGACCCGGCGCGACCTGCTCACCGTGGTCAAGGACGTCGACGAGAAGATCCTCGAAGTGTTCGCCGCCGCCTACTACGACGTGGCGCGCGAGTTCGAGATCGTGTTCAGCGTGCTGTTCCCCGGCGGCGAGGGCCGGATGATCCTCACCGAACCGGACGACATGCTGACCACCGGCGTCGACGTGGAAGCCCGGCCGCCGGGCAAGAAGGTCAAGCGGCTCTCGCTGCTCTCCGGTGGGGAGAAATCGCTGGTCGCGGTCGCCATGCTGGTCGCGATCTTCCGCGCCCGCCCGTCACCGTTCTACGTCATGGACGAGGTCGAGGCGGCACTGGACGACACCAACATGGGGCGGTTGATCGGCCTGCTCGACCAGTTGCGGGCCGCGTCCCAGCTGATCATCATCACCCACCAGAAGCCGACGATGGAGATCGCGGACGCGCTCTACGGCGTGAGTATGCGCGGCGACGGCATCAGCCAGGTCATCTCGCAGCGGCTGCGCGGTCGCGACGGCCGCCGGACGACCACCGTCGAGGCATCCGGCCCGGCCCCCTCGGACAACGGGGTGCCCGGCACGGTCGTCCCGGAGCCCGCCGTCGCGGACCCGGTCGGCACGGACACCGCTGTTGTCTCGGACGCCCTCGCTGAGGTGGATGTTCCTGCCGAGGATGCGTCTTCGACCGATTCGGCCCCGGCGCCGGTACCGACCGTGGAGACTGAGGACCTGCCGGCGGACGTGTCCGTCGCGGCGGCGTCGAGCGAGTCGAGCGAATCGGACGAGTGAATCCAGCGGTTTGCTGACCGGTTACGTCGCTTACAGTGACCGGCACTGTCGGACCAAGGCGTGAAGGTGACCATGAACCAGCCATACGGGGGGCAGCAGTCGCTCGACGACCGAGCCCCGGCGCTGGCCGGTTCGCCGGTTCGCTCGGCCCGAACCCGCAGCAGCCGACCAACGGCATCGGGGTGTCGTTGGCCATCTCGATCATTCCGCTGGTCTTCGTCATCATCGTGTTCATCATTACCGCGGTGAGCTGACCGGCTGATTTCCTCGGCTCGCCGGTGCCCGCACCTGTCGAGACCCGAGTCAACGGCACCCGTGCGAGGATGACGTCGTGTCAACCACGACTGTGATCCTGATCGTCGTTGCCGTTGTCGTGGTGCTGTTGGTGGTGCTGGCCGCCGGCCTGCTCCTCGCCAGGCGGCGCCGGATCAACCTCGGCGAGGGCAAGCCCGCGGCACCCGAGCGGCCCAGCGCCGGCAGCTACCAGGCGGGCGGTGGAATCTCCCTCGCCCCCGGTGGCAAGCCGGCCGCGCCGACCGGACCACCCGAGCACCCGGCGGGCGACCGCACCGAGGTCGATGGCCAGCCGGCAGTCGGCGACGACGCCTCGGTGCCGCGTGACGCACCCAGGCGCGGACTCGTCGACATCGCCCTGCCGACCGAGGACACCGCCCCCGGCACGGATGCCGTCACCGATGCCGCGCCGGTCGCCGAACCGGTCACCGAAGCGATCCCGCTGCCGAAGGAACCGCAGACCGATTCGCTGGCCATCGGCGATCTGCTCGCCGGACGCAGCCAGGACGAACAACTGCTCGAACCGATCGAGCCGGCCGCCGGCCGGTTGGAACGGTTGCGCGGTCGGCTCTCCGCCTCCCGCTCCACCTTCGGTCAGGGCCTGCTCGGCCTGCTCGGCGCCGGCGACCTCGACGAGGACTCCTGGACCGACATCGAGGACACCCTGTTGATGGCCGATCTCGGTGCGGCGACCACCGACGAGATCGTGTCGACGCTGCGGGCCGAGATCGTCTCGCGCGGGGTGCGGACCCCGGAGCAGGCTCAGGCCATGCTGCGCGATGTGCTGGTCGGCGCGCTGCATCCGGACATGGACCGGGCCGTGCGGGCCCTGCCGCACGCCACCGGACCGGCCGTGCTGCTCGTCGTCGGGGTCAACGGCACCGGAAAGACCACCACGACCGGCAAACTGGCCAGGGTGCTCGTCGCCGACGGCCTGCGGGTGCTGCTCGGTGCGGCCGACACCTTCCGTGCGGCGGCTGCCGACCAGTTGCAGACCTGGGCCACCCGGGTCGGCGCGGAAGTCGTGCGCGGCAAGGAAGGCGCCGACCCGGCCGCGGTCGCCTTCGACGCGGTCAAACGCGGCATCGAGGCCAAGGTGGACACCGTCGTGCTGGACACCGCCGGCCGGCTGCACACCAAGACCGGGCTGATGGACGAACTCGGCAAGGTCAAGCGGGTGGTGGAGAAGCAGGCCGAGGTGGACGAGGTGCTGCTCGTGCTGGATGCCACCACCGGTCAGAACGGCCTGATCCAGGCGCGGGTCTTCGCCGAGATCGTCAGCGTCACCGGGATCGTGCTGACCAAACTCGATGGCACCGCCAAGGGCGGCATCGTCTTCCAGGTACAACGTGAACTCGGCGTGCCGGTCAAGCTGGTCGGCCTCGGCGAGGGCCAGGACGATCTGGCTCCGTTCGAGCCGGCGGCCTTCGTCGACGCGCTGCTCAACACCCAGGGTGCCAGCACAACCAACGGGTGACGCGGGGTTGTCGGCGCCGCGACGCGGGTATCTTGACAGCAGTCGGATCGGCAATTCGGATGGCAACGGAATGGCGGACGGAGTGGCGCTGCGGCCAGTCCTCGGCCTGGGAGTGATGTGCGCATGATCGTTCGTCGGTTGGCTCGGCCGATGCTCGCCGCGATCTTCATCGCCGGCGGGATCGACACCCTGCGTAACCTGGAGCCGAAGGTTCGCCTGGCCGAGCCGTTCCTGCGTAGGTCCGTCGATGGCGTCAACAAGTCGCTGCCGTCCGGACTGCCGGCGAATGTGCCG
>CAJCJE010000178.1 GCA_903970565.1 Candidatus Melainabacteria bacterium
GCCGGCGGTGAGACCGGGACGGACGGGGTCGAACTGCCCGCCGAGGACGAGACGGCGATCGGCCGGATGCTGGCCGGGTTGGTCCAGGAGCAGGGGATCGACCACCTGTACTGGCTCAACATGCGGCGCCGGTGGACCGTCGAGGGCATGTTGGCCCTGGCGAAGGCACTGCGCGCCAGCCCGGTCCCCACCACGATCCTCACCGTGCTCGACGAGCAGGACCCGGCCGAGGCGCACGCGGTGGCCGGTTTCTTCGCCGGTCTGGCCGAGGAGAACTCGCACGTGCGGACGGTACTGGCGCGCCGCCCCGGTGGTTGGGCGGGTTTCACCGGGGAATGGGAGTCGCTGCTGACCGAGCTGGGCGCGGCCCGCGATCCGGCCACCGAGGTCGGCTGGGTCGAGGACACCCGCCGGCTGCGCGGGCTCGCCGAACTCCGCCCGACGGGGGGTGTTCGGCTGCGGCACCAGGGTCGCTACCTGGTCACCGGCGGCCTCGGCAAGGTGGGCCGCGCCATCATCGAGTGCCTCACCGACCGCTGTCAGGCGCGGGTGGTCGCGGTGGGTCGTTCGGCGCCGAATCCCGAACAAACGGCCTGGCTCGCCGCACACGGCGGGGTGCGTTACGAGCGGGCCGACCTCGCCTCCGCCGAGCAGACCCGCGACCTCGTCGAGCGCGTCGTTGTCGGTGTCGGTGGCCTGGACGGCGTCATCCACGCTGCCGGCGTGGTCCGGGACGCCCTGGTGCAGAACAAGACGGCCGAGGACGTGCGGGCGGTGCTCGCCCCGAAGGTCGAGGGCACCAGGAACCTCGACCGGTGCACCGCCGCTCTGGAGTTGGACTTTTTCTGCGTCTTCTCCTCCATCTCCAGTCTGCTGGGCAACGTGGGGCAGAGCGACTACATTGCCGCCAACCGTTTTCTGGACGAGTTCGCGGCGGAGCGGGCGCGGCAGGTCGATCGCGGAGAGCGGAGCGGGTTCACCCTGTCGATCAACTGGCCATTGTGGTTGGACCCCGACGACGAGCGGCGGAAGCGCTACGCGGCCCTTGCCGCGTACCTGCGCAGCGAACTAGGGCTGGCGCCCCTCACCTCGACGCGCGGTGCCGGCCTGTTCGTGGATCTGGTCAACGGCGTGCCCGAGCACTGCCACCAGGTGCTGGCCTGCGTTGGTGACACGGCGCTGCTGCGGCGGCTGTCCGATCCCGCCGCGCGCCCGGCCGCCCCGGCGCCGCCGGCCGACGAGGCCCGCCCACCCGAGCCGGCCGACCCGGCCGCCGACCCGCCGGGCACACCGGCCGAACCAGCCATCCGCGGTCGGCTGGTGGCGTTGGTGGGCAGACAGACCGGGCTGTCGGCGACCGACATCGCCGTCGACGGCACCTGGGGTGACCTCGGCTACGGATCTGTTCAGCTGCAACGGTTGGCCCGGTTGGTCAGCGGCGAGTTCGGAGTGGACACACCGGCCAACGCCCTGTTCAGGTATCGGACCATCGCCCTGCTCAGCGGTTATCTGGCCGGGCACGGGGCCGTGCCCGGCCCCCGACCCGACCCCGAACCCGTCGGTGCCGCCGTCGGTCGCCCCGCCCACGGCGCCGATCCCGAAGCCGAGGATCACTCCGGTTACGCGGTGATCGGGATGAGCGGCACCCTCCCGGGCGGGAGCGACCTGGCCGCGTTCTGGCGACTGCTGGTCGACAACCGCAGCGCCATCCGCCGGGTCGAGCGCTGGTCGGATGCGCACCGCGACTACTTCGCGGGCACCATCGACGGCTTCGACCACTTCGACAACGGTTTCTTCGGCCTGTCGGCCCGCGAGGCCATGCTTATGGACCCGCAACACCGGCTGTTCCTCCAGTCGGCCTACAACGCGCTGCTCGATGCCGGGTACGCGCCCGGCGCGCAGTCCGACGTCGGCGTGTTCGCGGGGGTGCAGTTCAACGAGTACCAGTACGCGCTACAGGGCAGCGTGGACCGCGTCCACCCGTACGCGGTCACCGGCAACGCGCACACCATGCTGGCCAACCGGGTCTCCCACCTCCTGGATTTCACCGGCCCCAGCCAGACCGTGGACACCGCCTGTTCGAGCGGGCTGGTGGCGCTCAACCGGGGAGTGCTGTCGCTGGCGGCGGGGGAGTGCGAGATCGCGCTGGTCGGCGCGGTCAGCGTGCTCGTCGAACCGGCCACCACCGACGCGGCGACCGGCTTGGGCGTGCTCTCCACCGACTTCCGCTGCGCCACCTTCGACAAGGACGCCAACGGCTACGTGCGGGCCGAGGGCGTGGGATGCGTTGCGGTCAAACGGCTCGCCGACGCCATCCGCGACGGCGACGGCATCATCGCCGTCGTGCGGGGCATCGCCGAGAACCACGACGGCCGGGCCAACTCGCTCACCGCGCCGAATCCGGACGCGCAGGTCGCCCTGCTCCGAAAGGTCTACACGCCGGAACTGGCCGATCAGGTCAGCAACATCGAAACCCACGGCACCGGCACCAGACTCGGTGACCCGATCGAGGTCGGTGCCCTCCAGCGGGCGTTCGGCCAGTTGGCCCCGCATCGACGGCCCGGGAGCATCACGCTGGGAGCGGTGAAGACGAACGTGGGACACCTGGAGCCGGCCGCGGGAATAGCCGGGCTGCTGAAGATGCTGCTGTGCCTGAGACATCGCACCCTGCCGGCGAACATCAACTTCACCCAGCTCAATCCGCTGGTCGAGTTGGACGGTTCGGCGCTGCGGCTGCTGCTGTCCAATGAGGACTGGGTGGCCGACGGACCGTTGGTCAGCGGAATCAGCTCCTTCGGGTTCGGCGG
>CAJCJE010000179.1 GCA_903970565.1 Candidatus Melainabacteria bacterium
GCGTCACCTGGACTCCGGCCGGCGCCCGTCGCGCCACGTTCACCGAGATCACCGCGAACGCCGAGCGGCTGGCCGCCGCGCTGACCCGGCTCGGGGTCGCGGCCGGCGACCGGGTGGCCACCTTCTCCTGGAACAACCAGGAGCATCTGGAGGCGTACTTCGCGGTGCCGTGCATGGGCGCGGTGCTGCACACGCTGAACATCCGGCTGTTCCCCGAACAGCTCGCGCATGTGATCAACCATGCCGAGGACACGATCGTCATCGTCGACGACTCGCTGGTTGCGCTGCTGGCCAGGGTCGTCGGTGAACTGTCGACGGTGCGGGCCTTCATCGTGGTCGGCGACGGCGACGTCACCGCGCTGGGCGAGGCGACGGTGCTGCGCTACCACGACCTGCTGGCCGCCGAGGAACCCGGTTTCGCCTGGCCCGAACTGGACGAACGGTCCGCCGCCGCGATGTGTTACACCAGCGGCACGACCGGCGACCCGAAGGGCGTCGTCTACTCACACCGCTCGACCTTCCTGCATGCGATGGCCGTTCTCTCGGCCAGTCTGGTCGGCATCACCGAGGCCGACCGGGTACTGGCCATCGTGCCGATGTTCCACGTCAACGCCTGGGGGCTGCCCTTCGGCGCCTTCCTCGGCGGGGCGAGCCTGCACATGCCCGGCCCGTTCCTCCAACCGGAGCACCTGACCGCGTTCATGGTCGCCGAGCAGACCACGGTCACCTCGGCGGTGCCGACCATCTGGCATGCCATCCTCAACTACGGCGAGACCACCGAGATCGACCTGTCCTCGCTGCGCGCCGGCACCTCCGGTGGCGCCGCCGCGCCGAGGAGCCTGTTCGAGAAGTTCGAGCAGCGCTACGGCCTGCGGATCATCCAGGGCTGGGGGATGACCGAGACCAGTCCGCTGGGCGGGATGGCCTTCCCACCGCCCGGTATCGCGCCCGGTACCAGCGAGGACCTCGACTGGCGGATGAGGTCCGGTCGGGTCGCGGCGGGTGTCGAGTTGCGCATCGTCGACCCCGACGGCCGGGAACTGCCCTGGGACGGCGTTTCGGCCGGTGAGATCCAGGTGCGCGGGCCGTGGATCACCGGCTCGTACTACCGCGACCCGGCACCGGAGAAGTTCCACGACGGCTGGCTGCGTACCGGTGATATCGGCACCGTCGACGGCCGGGGCTTCTTCCAGATCACCGACCGGGCCAAGGACGTCATCAAGTCCGGCGGCGAATGGATTTCCTCGGTAGAGCTGGAAAATCACCTGATGGGACACCCGGCGGTGCTGGAGGCCGCGGTGATCGGCATTCCGGACCCCCGCTGGGACGAACGCCCGCTGGCCTTCGTGGTGCCCCGCGACGGCGCGCGGGCGACCGCCGGAGAACTGGCCGCCTTCCTGGCCGACCGGGTCGCTCGCTGGCAGGTCCCGGAGAACTGGACCTTCGTCGGCGAGATCCCGAAGACCACGGTCGGCAAGTTCGACAAGAAGCCGCTGCGGGCGAGCTTCGCGGCCGGCGAGGTGACCGTCGAGCGCGTCGGCTGACCGGTCCGGCGATTCGACAGGGTCCGGTTGCGCCATCGGCGTCGGTTCGGCCACTGTGGACAGTGGTAGAACGCGGCCGGCGGTAGTCACCGATCGGGTCGACGGGTGATCAGGGTAAGGAGTCCGCGATGCGGCTTCGCTGGGCCGGGTAGGCGAATTCCTCGGCGCGTAAGGTCAACCGCAGTGACCACCGGACCACCCGGACGTTTGCGGAGGGCAGTATGCGCACCATTGCACTTGAGGAGCATTTCCTTGCCGCGGAGGAACTTCGGCCGCCGACCCTGGGCGCCGGAATGCCCGCCGAGGTGACCGAGTCGCTGCACGACCTCGGTGCGACGCGGCTGGCCGCGATGGACGAGGCCGGTATCGACGTGCAGGTGCTCAGCCACAACGTGCTCGGCGCCGGGGGAGCGGACTGGAACAGCGCCTGGCCCCGCTTCGCCACCGCCGCCAACGACCAACTCGCCGAGGCGGTCGGCGCCCACCCGGACCGGTTCGCCGGCTTCGCCACCCTGCCGATGAGTTCACCCGAGCTGGCAGCGGCCGAACTCGACCGGACGGTGACCAGTTTCGGCTTCAAGGGCGCGATGATCAACGGCGTGACCGACGGCCGGTTCCTCGACGACCCGGTGTTCCTGCCGGTGCTGCGCAAGGCCGCCGACCTCGGCGTGCCGATCTACCTACACCCCGGCCTGCCGCCGGAGCCGGTCCGCGCGGCCTACTACACCGGCTTCGACGAGCGCACCAACTTCGCGCTGAGCACGGCGGCCTGGGGCTGGCACTCCGAGGTCGGGCTGCACTCGCTGCGGCTGATCATGTCCGGCATCTTCGACCAGCTGCCCTCCCTCCAGATCATCATCGGGCACATGGGGGAGATGATCCCCTTCATGCTGGCCCGCAGCACGGAGGTGCTCACCCCGGCCGCCGGACACCTCGAACTCGGGGTCGCCGACTACTTCCATCGCAACTTCCACATCACCACCAGCGGTTTCTTCACCTCGCCGCCGTTTCTGACCGCGCTGCACACGGTGTCGGTCGACCGAATCCTGTTCTCGGTGGACTACCCGTACAGCACCAACACCCGAGGCCGCGCCTTCCTGGACGGCCTCACCCTCAGCCCGGACCAGCAGGCGAAGATCAGCTATCGCAACGCCGAGGCACTACTGGGCCTGTAGACACGGTTTCGGGCCCACCGGAAACCTCCGGTGGGCCCGAAACTCCGGTTTCCCTACTTCAGCGTGATGATGGCCGCGCTGGCCGGATTGATGGTGACCGACAGCGTGCTGCCGTCGACGCTCACCGAGGTGGTCTTCGGCGCGGCGATGGTGCCACCGGCCTGCACGGTCTGCCCACCCAGCGTGATGCCGCTGGTCGCGGTCAGACTGCTCGCGGTCAGGTTCTCCCGCGTCCCCGAGGTGTAGGTGGCACCCAGGTCCAGGGTGAGCGTGGTGGCGCCGTTGCTCGCCGGATCGTCCACGTTGTCCAGGATCACCTTCATCGTGCCGCCGTTGACCACCGCGTACGCCCGGACGTCGGCCCAGGCCGGGTTGCTCAGGTTGGCGAACTGGCCGGTGCCGATCTGGTGCACCAGGGCGAGTCCGTAGTACTCCGGCTGGGCGGCGACGTTGCCGGCCGCGGCGTCGGCGGCGGTCGGCGCGCAGATCGGCGTGTAGTACATGTAGAGCGGCTTGGGCCCGTTGCACAACACGACCGTGCCGTGCATGTAGTCGCCGTCGACGCCCTCGCGCGCGGTGACCAGTTGGTCGTCGATCTCCCACAGGGCCGAGGCGAACACGTTGCTCACGCCGTCCTCGCCCTCGCACACCACCGAGTTGCCCTCGTCGAG
>CAJCJE010000180.1 GCA_903970565.1 Candidatus Melainabacteria bacterium
CCTGTTCTCGGGTCAGGGTTCGCAGCGTGCGGGGATGGGTCGGGAGTTGTATGAGTCGTTCCCGGTCTTCGCGTCCGCGTTTGACGAGGTGTGTGCGGAGTTGGGGTCGGAGTTCCGGGATGTGATGTTCGATGTTGGGTCGGAGGCGTTGACGCAGACGGGTTTTGCGCAGCCTGCGTTGTTTGCGTTGCAGGTGGGGTTGTTCCGGCTGGTCGAGTCGTGGGGTGTGCGTCCGGAGGTGCTGGTCGGTCATTCGGTGGGTGAGATCGCGGCGGCGCAGGTGGCTGGCGTGTTGTCGTTGAAGGATGCCTGTGCGTTGGTGTCGGCTCGGGCGAGTCTGATGCAGGCGTTGCCGACCGGTGGGGCGATGGTCGCGATTCAGGCGACCGAGGATGAGGTCACCCCGCACCTGACCGGTGAGGTGTCGATCGCGGCCGTGAATGGTCCGGCATCTGTGGTGGTGGCTGGTGTTGAGGCCGCTGCCCTGGCCATCGCGGAGGTGTTCAAGGAGCAGGGCCGCAAGACGTCTCGGCTCACGGTGAGTCACGCTTTCCATTCGCCGCTGATGGAGCCGATGCTGGACAAGTTCGCGACTGTCGTGAGTGGACTCACGTTCGCGGAGCCGTCGATTCCGATGCTGTCGGACGTCAGCAGTCCCGAGTACTGGGTGCGGCACGTGCGCGACGCGGTCCGGTTCGCTGACCAGATCGCGGAGCTGGACGGGCAGGGCATCACCCGGTTCCTGGAGATCGGGCCGGGCGGGGTGCTCACCGCGCTGACCCGCAACTGCTTGCCGGACAACGACATTCTCGCGGTGCCCGCGCTGCGCGCCGACCGGTCCGAGGCGGTGGCCGCGACCGCCGCGCTCGCCCAGCTTCATGTCAACGGCGTCGCCGTCGACTGGTCCGCCTTCTTCGCCGGCCGCGATGCCAGTCGGGTGGATCTGCCGACCTACGCTTTCCAGCACGAGCGGTTCTGGCTGGAGGCCACGGCCGATCGCGGCAACGTCCGCCTTGCCGGGCTCACCTCCACCGAGCACCCGCTGCTCGGCGCTGCCGTCTCCGTCGCCGATGCCGACGGCTTCCTGCTCACCGGGCTGCTGTCGCTGCGCACCCACCCGTGGCTCGCCGAGCACACCGTGCTCGACACGGCCGTGCTGCCCGCCGCCGCGTTCGTGGAGCTGGCCATCGCGGCGGGTGACCACGTCGGTTGCGACCTGGTCGATTCGCTGACCGTCGAGGCTCCGCTCGTGCTGATCGAGGGCGAGAGCGTCGCCGTGCAGGTGTGGATCGGCGCGCCCGGCACCGACGGCCGCCGTGAACTGCGTGTGCACTCCCGGCCCGAGAACGCGGATGTCCCGTGGACCCGGCACTGCGTCGGTTTTCTCGCCGACGGCGAGCAGCCCGCCGACGAGCTGACCGAGTGGCCGCCCTCGGGCGCCGAGCCCGTCGATGTCGACGGCCTCGCCGAGCGTTCCGTCGTCGGGCGGGGCCCGACCTTCCAGTGTCTGCGCGCGGTGTGGCGGCGCGGCGGCGACGTGTTCGCCGAGGTCGCGCTCGCCGAGGACGAGCCGTCGTCGTTCGCGTTGCACCCGGCGCTGCTGGACGCGGCCCTGGCCGCAGCGGCATCCGCCACCGACGACCTCGGCGCCTACCAACTCGCGGAGAACTGGCGGCAGGTCTCGCTGCGGGCCGTCGGCGCCGCGTCCCTGCGGGTGCGCGTCACGCCCGCCGGCACCGGCACCGTGTCGCTGCTGCTCACCGATGACGACGGCCGTGCCGTGCTGACCGCCGCCGAAGTCGGGGTGCGGGCGGTGCCGCTCGCCGAGCTGCCGGTCCGGTCCGACGGCCGCGACTCGCTGTTCCGCGTCGAGTGGGTGCCCGCTGGCGACCTCGCCGAGGCCACCGAGCCGTGGTACGAGTTCGGCGTCGACGCCCCGGAACTGGGCGCCCCCAACGCAATTCCCGACCTCGACGCGCTCGCCGCCGTCGAACCGGCCCCCGAACTGGTGGTGGTGCGCGGCACCGACCCGAGGCAGGTCCTCGACGTCGTGCAGGGCTGGCTCACCGATGACAGGTTCACCGACACCCGGTTCGCCGTCGTCACCGAGCGAGCCGTCGCGACCGCCGCCGACGAGGACGTCCTCGCCCTCGACGCAGCCCCGGTCTGGGGCCTGATGCGGGTCGTGCAGTCCGAGCACCCCGACCGGTTCGTCCTCGCCGACCTCGACGAGGACGACGCCTCCCTGGCCGTCCTGCCCGCCGCGCTGCGTTCCGGCGAACCGCAGTTCGCCGTGCGACACGGCGCCGTCGTTGTGCCGAGGCTGGCCCGCGTCACCGAGGTCCCGACGCAACCGGCCCGCCCGCTCGACCCCGAGGGCACCGTCCTGATCACCGGCGGCACCGGGGCGCTGGGTGCCGTCGTGGCCCGCCACCTCGTGGCCGACCGAGGAGTCCGGCACCTGCTGCTGGTCAGCCGTCGTGGCCTGTCCGCGCCCGGTGCCACCGAACTGCGCGACGAGCTGGCCGCGCAGGGCGCGACCGTGATGATCGCCGCGTGCGACGCCGCCGACCGGGACGCGCTGGCCGCGCTGCTGGCCGCCGTGCCCCCGGCGCACCCGCTCACCGCCG
>CAJCJE010000181.1 GCA_903970565.1 Candidatus Melainabacteria bacterium
CCAGTTTGACCTTCATCGGCGTGGCGTCGGCGGCGCAGCAGGTGATCACCAGTCGGGCCACGTAGGTCGAACCCTGGTCCTGCACGATGAATCCGGTCAGTCCGACGGTCCGGCCGCGCAGTGAGTTGGTCGCGTCCCAGACGCTGCGGGTGATGAACTCGCTGAGATCCAGCGGCACCACGGCTTCCTTGGGCAGCGGCGGGAAGGCGGCGGCGCCCTCTTGGACGACCGGGGCCGCCACGACGGCACTGCGGCCGTCGGAACGCAGCACCGAGTCGGCGCCGAGCGCGGGCGGGGCGATGAGGAAGATCGCCAGCACGGGCAGGACCAGCAGCCAGGGGCTGCGTACGTGGTGATGACCGTGTTCGTGGAGGTGATCGGCGGTCTCGGCCGGCACGGCACCGGGTCGGCCGGCCCTGATGTCCATGATGATCGCCACGACGGCGAGGGTGACCATGACGACCCCGGCGGCCAGCACCCAGGGTTTGACCGTCGGCTTGACGTAGCGCAGGTAGGTGCCGTTCAGGGTGATTTTCAGCAGTGCACCGCCGACCAGCAACAACAGGATGTTCTGTGCTTCCCGACGCACGCCGCCTCCTTCCGCCCTCGGAGGAGCCAGCCTAGCCAGCGGGATGCTCCCCTTCGGCATCGGTGTCCCGGTTGTGGCGGCGGCCGGTGGTGGGAACGAGCGCGGTTTTCGCCTGGTGTTTGTGGATGGTCAGGCGGTCGCGCCACCGTGACATGGCACAGCAGCAACGGAATCAGCGATATCCGCCGAGTACGACCAGTCCGACCAGGACCGCGCAGCCGATGGCGACGAGGAAGGTCATGGGGGCGAAGCGGGCGGCGAAGGCACGGCCGAACGTGCCGGCCTGTAGCGCGACCAGCTTGACGTCGACGGCGGGTCCGACGACGAGGAAGACCAGGCGTGGCAACAGCGGCAGGGTGGAAAGGGAGGCCGCGACGAAGGCATCGGCCTCGCTGCACAGGGCGAGAATCACCGCGAGCACGGCCATCACGACGACGCCGACCACCGCATTGTGGCCGAGGACGGCGAACCAGGACTGTGGGACCAGGACGTTCAGGGTTGCCGCGGTCAGGCCGCCGATGACCAGGAATCCGCCTGCCTCGGCCAGATCCGTTCGCGCGGTTTCGGCGAAGACGGCCCATTTCGAGGTGCCGGCGCGGACCGGCAGGGCCCGCAGCGCGCGTTCCATGATCCACTGTCGACGGCCGAACCTCGCCCACACCCAGCCCATCGTGATGGCCGTCGCGAGCGAGGCGAGGAAACGGGCCAGCACCATCTGCGGCGCGGTCGGGAAGGCGACGGCGGTGGCGACGAGGACGACCGGGTTGACGGCGGGCGCGGCGAGCAGGAAGGCGAGTGCGACGGGTTCGGGGACGCCCTGCCGCATGAGGCGGCGGGCCACCGGGACGGAGGCGCATTCGCAGCCGGGCAGCGCGATGCCGGCCAGTCCGGCGACCGGGACGGCAAGGGCCGGGCTGGTCGGCAGGACCCTGCGCAGCAGCCTGGCCGGGACGAAGGCCGCGATGGCGCCGCTGATCAGGACGCCGAGTACCAGGAACGGCATGGCCTGCACGCAGACCGCGACGAACACCGTTGCCCCGGTGCGCAGCGCCGGCACGTCGAGTGAGTCACCGAGCCAGTTCTGGCCGAGTACCGCGAGCAGCAGGATGGCGCAGAGCACTTCCAGCGAGGTGATCCGGCGGCGGGCCGGGCGAGCCGGGGAGGGATCACCGCCGGGATTCCTCCTCGGCGCTTCGGTCGCGGTCGGCATCGCGGCGGGTCTCCGGTCGGATCGATCGGTCGGATCGATCGGTCAGTGAGGTGGGTGTGGTCAGTGCGGTTCCGTGTGGTCGGTGTGGCCCGGGGGTCAGCCGGCGGCTTCGGCGAGCAGTTCGCCGCGCAGTTGGGAGGCGGTGGACACGACCAGCATCAGCAGGGTGCCCAGCGCGGCGGCGTTGAGGCCGGCGGCCGGGAAGGTGTAGCGCAAGGTCACGTCCATGCCCCGGTCGGTGTGTACGACGCCGAGGGTGCCGAACAGGCCCTGGCCGGCGCGTTCGGCGGCGGAGGAGGCCAGGGTCGGCGAGTCCTGGAGGTCCCAGGCGACCACGCAGGTCAGGCTGAGCACGGCCAGTCCTTCGGCCAGTTGCATGGCCTGTACCGCGCACGGCACGTCGCCGTGCCGGAAGGTGAGCGCGCCGTCATCGTCGACGTGCACGTCGTGGAACTGTTCGAGTGCCTGGCTCGCGGTGGTCAACAAGGCCGCCGTCGTACTGGCCGCGCTACTGCTCTCGCTCATCGAGACCCCTCCATCTCCGCTTCGGCCGCCTCGACGGCTTCGACCTCGCCTGCGGTCAGGTCCGAGGCCGCCTCGGCGGCCTCGTCGATCGCGGCGCCGAACCGGCGGTCCCGCCGGGCGTAGTTCTCACATGCGCGCCACAGGTCGCGGCGGTCGAAGTCCGGCCACAGGATGTCCTGGAAGACCAGTTCGGCGTAGGCGGACTGCCAGAGCATGAA
>CAJCJE010000182.1 GCA_903970565.1 Candidatus Melainabacteria bacterium
GGGGGAAGGCGGCCCTGCTCCAGCCTACCGACCGCGCGGCGGAATTTCCGTTTGCGGGCAGTGCTTGTGGACAGCCCGCCCGCCTGTGGACAACTTGGGCGGCCCGGCCGCTGGATGCCTACAATCCTTCGGCCAGTCCAACCAGCCCGGCCGATCCGACCAACCCGACCAACCCCGGCCGATCCGACCAGGCCGGCCAGCCCCGGCCGATCCGACCCATCACGGCGTCCGACCAATCCCAGTTAGGCCACCAATCCCCAATCGGGCGGCCAACCCCAACCAGGCGGCCCGCCAACCAGGCGGCCAACCCTGACCGGTCGGCCAATCCCCGACCGCTTCGACGGACCAGAATTTCAATCTTCAAACGACATTCGAAAACGGCGTAATCAGCTTAATCCGCAAGCGATAGTCACACTCCCGAAGCTGCCAATCAGGCCGGCCGGGAGAACTCAGGCGATCAGACCGCCCCGATAGGCCACCAGCGCGGCCTGCACGCGATTCGCCGCGCCGATCTTGCCGAGCACCGCGGACACGTAGCCCTTCACGGTCGCCTCGGACAGATGCAGCGTGCCACCGATCTCCGCATTCGACATGCCCTGGCCGATCAGTCCGAGCACCTCACGCTCCCGGTCGGACAGCACGGTCAACAGCCGCCGCGCCGGCTCGGCCGCCCGCTCGCCGTTGGCCACCGCCGCGAGCACCCGCGAGGCCACACCGGGATCGAGCACCGCGCCGCCGCGCGCGAGGTCCCGAACGGCCTTGACCAACTGCGCCGGTTCGGTGTCCTTGAGCAGGAAACCACTGGCGCCCAGCCGCAGCGCCTCGCTGACGTAGTCGTCCACGTCGAATGTGGTCAGCATGGCCACCGCGGGCGGATCGGGCAGCGCGCACAGGCGGCGCAGCGCGGTCAGGCCGTCCGTGGTGCGCATCCGGATGTCCAGCAGCACCACCTGGGGTCGGTGACGGCGGACCAGGTCGGCGACCAACATGCCGTCGTCACACTCGGCGACGACCTCGATGTCCTCGGCGCTACCGAGGATCATCCGCAGGCCGGACCTGACGAGGTCCTCATCGTCGGCCAGTATCACTTTGATCAACTGACGCCTCCCCGATAGCGGCGTTTTACGTGCCGTTGTGCCCTGGTATGTCACCAGGACACCGGCACTTGGAAAAAATCATCTCACCATGCGGCCACCCAGGTACGCAGCGGCGCCCGCGCCCTGGAGGCATGACCCACTCGGGGGAAGTAAACATGAGGGACTTTCGCAATAGCCTTACTCGAGCGTAACGTGACTCGGCGCACACTCTCGGAGAGGAGCTCCTGGTCATGGCCAGACCCGTTCGGAAGCTGAGCCTGCTCGCGGCGCTGGTAGCGGTCGCCACCGGCGTCGCCTTCGGCGTCACCGCGCCGGCCAACGCCGCCAACCATTCGGGCAGTACCGCCTACGAGGCGAACGACTACTGCGACGGGCAGTGCAGCGACATCCTGCCGCCGGGCGAGAACGGCAACGCCACACTCGCGGACATCCTGGCCAACAAGGCCTTCGGCACGGCCCCCGAGCACACCGCCGACCAGCTCAACACCTACGGCAATCTCGCCGACAACTACCAGAACCTCACCGACGCCACGATCGACAACTACTTCAACGACTCCTCCTTCGGCGTGCCACCGGCCGACGTGGAGAGCACCATCCAGCCGCGCGGCGACGTCACCATCATCCGGGACAAGCAGGACGGCATACCGCACATCTACGGCACCACCCGCTCCGGCACCGAGTTCGGCGCCGGTTACGCCGCCGCGCAGGACCGGCTGTGGCTGATGGACGTGTTCCGCCACGTCGGCCGAGGTGAACTGACCGGTTTCGCCGGCGGCGCGGTCGCCAACCGGCAGCTGGAGCAGAGCTTCTGGGCCGCGGCGCCCTATACCGAGCAGGACCTACAGAACCAGGTGACCGCGATCGCCAACGACGGTCCCGACGGGGCGCAGGCCATGCAGGACATCGACAACTACCTGCTCGGTATCAACGCCTACATCAGCCAGGCGTACAACAACCGCACCTTCCCCGGCGAGTACGACCTCACCGGGCACATCAACCCGATCACCAACGCCGGCTCGATCGCGCCGTTCACCGCGACCGACCTGATCGCGATCGCCGCGGTCGTCGGCGCGCTGTTCGGCTCCGGTGGCGGTGGTGAGGTGCAGTCCGCGCTGGTCAAGGAGGCCGCCGACGCGCAGTACGGGGTAACCAAGGGCGACCAGGTCTGGCGCTCCTTCCAGGAGGAGAACGACCCGGAGGCCGACCTCACCCTGCACGACGGCCAGACCTTCCCGTACTCGGCCAGCCCGGCCAGCCCGCAGGGCGTCGCCATGCCGGACCCCGGCTCGGTCGTGGCGCAGCAGGAGGTGTTCGACCCGACCGGGTCGGCGACCTCCACCAGTTCGACCACGGCCGCGCAACCGAACGCGACCCAGTCCGCCGCGCAGAACACGGGTAGCCTGCCGCGCAACAAGAACGGCTCGCTGAACCTGAACGCGGCCAAGGGAATCTTCGACAACGGCGTACTGCCGGGAAGTCTGATCTCCTCCAAGTCCGGCATGTCCAACGCCCTGGTGATCTCCGGCAAGTACACCGACGACGGCCACCCGATCGCCGTGTTCGGCCCGCAGACCGGCTACTTCGCGCCCCAGCTGCTGATGCTGGAGGAGTTGCAGGGGCCGGGAATCAGCTCGCGCGGCGCGGCCTTCGCCGGCCTGAGCTTCTACGTCGAACTCGGTCGCGGCGAGGACTACTCCTGGAGCGCCACCTCGGCCGGCCAGGACGTCACCGACACCTTCGCCGTCCCGCTGTGCAACCCGGACGGCACGCCGGCGACCGAGGCGTCCAACTACTACCTCTACAATGGACAGTGCACCGCGATGGACGCCCTTGAACAGGACGACTCGTGGAGTCCGACGATTGCCGACAGCACGGCGGACGGTTCGTACAAACTGATCGTCTACCGAACGAACTACGGCCTCGTCCAGTACCGGGCAACCATCAACGGGGCACCCGTCGCCTACACCAGTCAGAGATCGTCGTACATGCACGAGGCCGCGTCGGTCATCGGCTTCCAGATGTTCAACGACCCGGCGCAGATGGGCAACGCCCAACAGTTCGAGCAGGCCGCGTCGAACATCAACTACACCTTCAACTGGTTCTACGTGAACTCCACCGACACCGCGTACTACAACTCCGGCTGGAACCCGGCCCGGCCGACGGACGTCGACCCGAACCTGCCGATCCAGGCCGCCTCGCAGTACGAGTGGACGAACTGGGACCCCGGCACGGACACCTCGGCCTACACCGCGTTCGACACGCATCCCAACTCGATCGACCAGGACTACTACATATCCTGGAACAACAAACAGGCGCAGGGCTACACCTCGGCCGGCTACGGCATGAACAGCGTCTACCGCTCCGACCTGCTGGACACCCGGGTCAAGGCGCTGATCAACAGTGGCCAGAAGATCAGCAGGGCCGACGTGGTCAAGGCGATGGAGGATGCCGCCGTCACCGACCTGCGCGGCGAGGACGTGCTGCCCGACCTGCTACAGGTGATCAACAGCCAGCCGGTCACCGATCCGACCCAGCAGGCACTGGTCAACGAGCTGACCGCCTGGCAGCAGGCCGGTTCGAAGATCGTGGAAACCTCGCAGGGCAGCGAGACCTTCGCCGACTCCGCCGCCATCCAGGCGATGGACGCCTGGTGGCCGCTGCTGGTGGAGGCCGAGTTCGAGCCGGGGATGGGCACGAACCTGTTCAACGCGATGATCGGCGCGATCCAGATCAACGAGTCTCCGTCGGGCGGCCAGACCGGCCCGTCCACCGGACCGGCCGACGTCAACGAATCCCTCACCCACAAGGGATCGTCGTTCCAGTTCGGCTGGTGGGGTTATGTCGACAAGGATCTGCGTTCGATCCTCGGCGACACCGTGCAGGGGCCGCTCGGCGCCCAGTACTGCGGTGGCGGCAGCCTGAGTGCCTGCCGGACCGTGCTGCTCAACAGCCTGGTCCAGTCCGGCGCGGAAACCGCCGCGCAGGTCTACCCGGCCGACACCTACTGCGCGGCCGGCAACCAGTGGTGCGCCGACTCGATCATCCAGCGCCCGCTGGGCGGCATCACCGACGCCGCGATCACCTGGCAGAACCGGCCGACCTTCCAGCAGGTCGTGCAGTACCCGGCCCACCGGCCGAGTTCCTGATATCCGAACTCCCGATTCACCGAGTCGGCGAGTGACCCATCAGGTTCGCCCGCTGACCGGCTCGACGAACGGTGGCCCCGCAGCCAGTACCATCGGCTGCGGGGTCACCGCCTTCTCATGGAATCGATCACCTCCAGCTGCCGATTCGTGACGTACGTCACTGGATAGCAGCTGTCGATTCGTGCCCCGCCCGCTCGACGCATGAGCACAGTGCCACCCAGGCATCGAGTTGGAGGATGACAACGATGGGCCGGAAGATTGTCGCGACCGAGTACGTCACGCTGGACGGGTTCATGGACGAGCCGGGCACCTGGTCAATGCCGTTCTTCTCCCCGGACGCGGGCGCGTTCAAGCAGAAGGAACTGTTCGCCAGCGATGCGCTGCTGCTCGGCCGACGCACCTACGAGGGCTTCTCACAGGCCTGGCCGAAGATGACCGAACTCGGCGAGTTCGCCGAGAAGATGAACGGTATGCCCAAGTACGTGGCATCGCGCACCCTGACCGAACTGACCTGGAACGCGGAACTCATCGAGGGTGACCTCGTCGACGGCATCACGCGACTGGCCGAGGTGGACGGTGGCGATCTGCTGCTGTGCGGCAGCGGCGAGTTGTTCAACCTGTGTATGCGCCACGACCTGATCGACGAGTACCGGTTCATGATCTTCCCGTACCTGCTCGGCGAGGACGGGACCAAGCCACTGTTCACCGGCGGCCCTCGGCGGGCACTGAAGCTGGTTGACACCCTGGTCCTCACGGGTGGC
>CAJCJE010000183.1 GCA_903970565.1 Candidatus Melainabacteria bacterium
GACCACGATCTGCACCACCCAGTAGGGCACGCCGATCTCGTAGGAGTACCAGTTGCCGACCTCCGGCGTGGCGCCGCTGTATTCCAACTGGTTCATGATGGTCATCGCGGCGACGAGCCGTTCGCCCATGCCGGCCACGGACGACAACGCCGAACCGGGGGTCGCGTAGTCGACCGCGATGGTGCGCAGCCGGTAGTACATGTCCGGGAAGTACGTGGTGCCGGAACCCATCGGCAGATCGGTCCACAATGGACCCGATGGTGCCACGCTCATCGTGTCGTTGTAGCCGACGGCCACCTCGTCCAGGGCGGCCAGCGCGGCGTCGCGCTGCGCGGAGTGCTGGCCGGTACCGATCTGTAAAGCCCGGTAGGCGGCCACGATGGCGGCGGTGTCGGTCGTGCCGGTGTTGGTTGTGCCGGTGGTCCCCGTCGCCCCGCCGCTGGGGTCGCTGTCGGAGGTCGACGCCGGTGAGCCGGCGCCCGCCGGGGCAGCCGCGGCGAATGCCGAGGTCTGCCCGGCGAGCGGGAGTGCGGTCGCGGCGGCGGTGGCGACCGCGCCGTATCGGAGTAACTCTCTGCGACTCAAGGACATCATTGTCTCCCTCCGTTGCGCCGCAACGGATTCAGGGCAGGCGAAGCTCCCCGTCGACCCGCTGTGGCACCTTCAATGGGTTGTCGTCACGCAACGCCGGCGGCAGGAAGGCGAGCGGGAATCCCTGCCAGGCCACCGGACGCAGGAAGCGGCTGATCGCCGCGGCACCGACCGAGGTGGTGCCGGGTGCGGTGGTGGCCGGGTAGGGACCGCCGTGTTGTTGGGCCCAGCTGACGGTGACCCCGGTCGGCCACTCGTTCCACAGGATGCGACCGGCCAGCCGCGACAGCGGCGGCAGCAGCGCCTCGACCAGGTCGGCCTCGTCCTCCTGGCCCTGGATGGTCGCGGTGAGGCTCGGTTCGAGGCCGGCGAGCAGGTCGAGCAGTTCCGCGGTGTCGGCATAGGTGACCACCAGCGAGGCAGGGCCGAAGCATTCGGCGCGCAGTACCTCGATGTTCGCCGCGAAATCCCTGCCGCTGACCGAGATCAGGGTCGGCCGGGGGGCGGCGGCGTCCTCGGTCCGGTCGCCGGGGTCGGCGTCCTCGGTGGGATCGGTGGGATCGGTGGGATCGGCGGGGTCGGCGGCGAGGACGCTGACGCCGGGCTGTTCGCGCAGTGTCGCGAGGCCCTTGGCGAATCCGCCGGCGATGTGCTCGTTGAGCAGTGGCTGCGCCTTCGCCGCGCCGGCCGCCTCGGCCAGCGCCGCGTCGAGGCCGTGCCCGGCCGGCAGGAACAGCAGTCCCGGCTTGGTACAGAACTGGCCGGCACCGAGGGTGAAGGAGCCGACGTAGCCGCTGACCACGGCGGCGCCGCGTTCGGCCACCGCGCCGGGGGTGACCACGACCGGGTTGACGCTGCCGAGTTCGCCGTAGAACGGGATCGGCACCGGGCGGGCGGCGGCGATGTCGAACAGCGCCCGGCCGCCGGGCACCGAGCCGGTGAAGGAGGCCGCGCTGATCCTCGGGTCGCGCAGCGCGCTGACGCCGGCCTCGACGCCGTGGATGACCGCGAAGACCCCTGCCGGGGCACCGGCCTCGGCCAGCGCGTCCGCGACGATCCGGCCGGTGAGCTGGGAGAGCCGGGGGTGGCCGGGATGCGCCTTGAGGACGACCGGGCAGCCGGCGGCCAGCGCGGCGGCGGTGTCACCACCGGCGACGCTGAACGCGAAGGGGAAGTTGCTGGCCGCGAACACCAGGACCGGGCCGAACGGGACGTGGCCGCGCCGGATGTCCGGGCGCGGCCCCATCGGCCAGTCCGGGTCGGCGTGGTCGATGGTGGCGCCGAGGTGGCCGCCCTCGCGCAGCAGATTGCCGAAGAAGCGCAGCTGGAAGGTGGTCCTGGCCAGTTCGCCGGCCAGCCTCGGCCGGGCCGGCAGGTGGGATTCGGCCTCGGCCAGCGGGAGCAGGGTGTCGGCCTGAGCGTCCAGGGCCGAGGCGACCGCGTCCAGCCAGCCGGCCAGTTCGGCCGGGGTGCGGGTGGCCAGGTCGGGGGCCGCGGTGGACGCGGCGGCAAGAATCTCCGCCAGCTGGGCACCGGTGGTGTCGACGACGACAGGGGCGTCGGTGGTCACGAAAAGCTCCTTGCGTAGGGGATCGAGCCGGCCAGGTGGTGGCCGTTGACGGCGCCGCTGGGCACGCACGGGGGTAGGTGCGCGGCGGTGACCGCGTCTCGAAGGTAGGGCAGCCGAGCGGGGCCGGCGAGACCGAGGTGATAGAGGTGCAGCTCACCGGCTCCGGCGGCGTGCAGGTCGCGGACGTAGCCGGCGATGTCGGCGACGGGTTGCGCGGCAACGGCCGTCACATAGCCGCCGACGTCCACAGTGGACGGAAGTTGGCCGCGCGCCGCACGCACCGCACCGAGCGCGGCCGGGCCGACCTGCCAGCAGGGCAGCACCACCGCGTCCACCCCCTCGGCGCTCGACGGGGTCAGGCCGGGCAGCGCGCCGGTCGCCCACGGGTCGGCGCTGGCGTGCAGCACCACCCGGCCCGCGTCGCCGACCTCGGCGAGGACGGCCGCGCGCAGGGCGTCGGTGTGCTGGTGGCGGCTGCGCAGCAGGAGGTCGTGGACCTGCGCCGGCAGGCCGTCGGCGGTGACGCCGAGGTCGCCGGTGGCGATGATCGCGCGGACCCGTTCCCGCAGGATTGCCACGGTCGGCTCGGGATCGAGGCCGGCCCGCTGCCAGGCCGTGGCGCAGGCGGCACAGCAGCAGACCGACAGCAGGCGGGCCACGGCGGGCGCCCAGACCGCGTCGGTCTTCTCGTGCTGGTGCTGGTGCAGCGCGCCCATCTGGCCGCAGGACTCCAGGATCGCGGTGTCCGGCCGCAGATCCCGGACGCACTCGGCGGCCAGCGTGGCGGCGTACTCGCGGACCTGGGCCCGCGCCGGGCACAGCGCCCAGGGATAGCGCTCGCCGAAGCAGTTGCGCACGGTGGCCTCGGGATTGCGGTTGCCCAGCGCGGAATTGTGGGTGAGCACGATCCACAGCGCGGTGCGC
Source organism: Candidatus Melainabacteria bacterium (assembly GCA_903970565.1). GTDB lineage: Bacteria > Actinomycetota > Actinomycetes > Mycobacteriales > Pseudonocardiaceae > CAJCJE01. The sequence continues at coordinate 3,086 of CAJCJE010000183.1, forward strand.
AGCCCACCCGCCCGGACCGCCTCGACCGCCGCCGCGACCCGGTCCCGTGCGGACTCGGCCCAGGGACCGGGGTCCGGGCGCAGGTCGCGACCGGCCCAGACCTGTTCGCGAACCGGTCGGTAGAGGCCGGCGCTGGCGGCGAGGACGGCGGTGCGTTCGGGCTGCCACGGGGTCGCGGCCCTGGTGGAGTGGTAGGAGGCGGCGATGGCGATCTCGTCGACGCCGAGGTCGCGGGCCCGGTCGAGGAAGTCGGGATCGTCGAGGACGTCCCACGGATAGGCGTAACCGGTCACCCACACGTCGGTGGCTCCTCTCGGCGCGCCCGCCTGCGTTGCCTCGTCCGCACGGTCACCATCACCACCGGGCGATGTTCGGCGTGAAGTTCGGCTCGTAGTGGCGCATGTAGGTCGCGTCGTCGCGCGCGGTCTGCCCGCTGCGCAGGAAGTTCTCGTGCCCGCGCGCCAGGGCGTCGGGGTCCAGTTCGACGCCGAGGCCGGGCGTGGTCGGCACCGCGACCGCGCCGTCGACGAACTCCAGCACGCCGGGCACGATGACGTCCTCGGTCTTCCACGGCCAGTGCGTGTCACAGGCATAGGTCAGGTGCGGGGTCGCGGCGGCGACGTGCACCATCGCGGCGAGGCTGATGCCCAGGTGCGAGTTGGAGTGCATGGACAGGCCGATCCCGAAGGTCTCGCAGAGCACCGACAACGCCTGAGTCTGCCGCAGCCCACCCCAGTAATGGTGGTCGGACAGCACGATGCCGACCGACTTCCGGGCGATCGCGGGCGGCAGGTCGGCAAACCGGACCACGCACATGTTCGTCGCCAGCGGCATACTCGCCTGCTCCGCGACGGCGGCCATGCCCTCGATACCGGGGGTCGGGTCCTCCAGGTACTCCAGGACGCCGTCGAGTTCCTTCGCGACCCGGATGGAGGTGTCGACCTGCCAGGCGCCGTTCGGATCGACCCGCAGCGGATATCCGGGGAAGGCCTGCGCCAGCGCCCGCATCGCGGCGATCTCCTGATCCGGCGGCAACACCCCGCCCTTGAGCTTGATCGAGCGGAAGCCGTATTGGTCGATCATCTGCCGCGCTTCGTCCACAACGGACTCCGGCGTGCGGACGTCGCCCCAGTCGTCACCGCGCCCGTTGCGGTGTTCGCCGTACTTGTAGAACAGGTAGGCGGAGAAGTCGACCCGCTCCCGCGCCGCGCCGCCGAGCAGGTCGACGACCGGCCGGCCCAGCGCCCTGCCCTGCGCGTCCAGGGCGGCGACCTCGAAGAACGCACAGACCGTTGCGAGCGTCTTGTCGCCGGAGAACGCGCCGGTCAGGCCGTGCTGGTCGGTGAACACCGAACCGCTGACGGCGGCGGCGACCAGGGCGCGCAGGCCGGGCAGGTCGAAGACGTCGTGACCGACGATCCTCGGCGCGACCCTGCCCGCCATCTCCAGGAAGGCCGCGTCGCCGTAGGACTCGCCGAGGCCGACGATGCCGTCCTCGGTGGTCAGCCGGAGCACGCTGCGCAGCGCCCACGGTTCGTGTACGCCCATCACGTTCAGCAGCGGTGGGTCGGCGAAGGCGACCGGGGTGATGCTGACCTCGCGGATCTTCATCAGTGACCTGCCGGCGCGTCGGTGGTCGGCGCCTCGGCGGCCCTCGGATGGTCGGCCAGGGTCTTCAGGCCCGCGTCGATGATCTGCTCCAGCCGGGCGACCTGCTCGGGAGTCGGGTCCTGCAACGGCGGGCGCACGCTGCCGACCTGCTCGCCGCGCAACCGG
>CAJCJE010000184.1 GCA_903970565.1 Candidatus Melainabacteria bacterium
CAGCCGTACCGGACGAGTTCGGCGACACAGCCGGCGAGCATCCCGGTGCCGCCGACGACGAGCGCGCGCATCAGGAGTGTGTCCTACGCGGACAGTGATCGCCTGAGCGCGATCGGTTGTAGCTGACGGAAACCAGATGCGGACGGCTGATCATCGCCATGACGACACCGTACGCCGGGGGTCAACCCGTCACACCCGTCACACCCGTCCGAGGAGGAAGCCCGCGACGGGCGGCCGGCGGCGCGAAACTCGCCCTGATCGGCCCAGTCAGATCGGCGTTCGGTTGACCATACTGGTGCGGCTGGAGGTTAACGACGGCGTTACCCAACGGGAGGGCCCGTGACACTGAAGTCCAGTCGGTGGCAGCGCGGTGTCGCGCTGCTGTCCCTGCTCGGCGCGGCAACCGCGGTCGGGGTGGCCGTTCCGGCGACCGCGTCGGCGAGCCCCGCCGGGGGGAGCGCCACCGGCGAGTATGCGCTCAACAGTGAGTATGTCGCGCTGGGTGACTCGTTCGCGGCCGGTCCGCTGATCCTGCCCCAGGTCGAACTGGACCCGTGCCTCCAGTCCGGCGCGGACTACGCGCATCTGGTCGCGCAGGCGTTGGCGGTCAAGATTTTCCACGACATGACGTGCAGTGGCGCGACGACCGAGGACATGACCAGCCCGCAGGCGGCGGATCTGCCGTGGGACCCGGCGGCGCCGCCGCAGTTCGACGGGCTGACCCCGAACACCACCCTGGTCACGCTCACCATCGGCGCCAACGACGCCGGCCTCGTCGGCCTCGCCACCGGTTGCCTGAACCTGCTGCCGCCGCCGCTGGGCACCTCCTGCGAGGCCACCGACACGGCGGGCGGGGTGGACAAGGGCGAGGAGGCCGTTGACGCGGCGATCCCGAAGGTCGCGGCGACCCTGGACGCCATCCACCAGCGTTCGCCGCACGCGCGAATCCTGGTCACCAGTTACGGCAACTACATCCCGCCCGCCGGCTGCTACCCGTTGCAGCCGATCTGGCCACAGGACGGGGTCTACCTGCAAGGCCTGATCGACCGGATCGGTTCGGAAACCGCGGCGCTGGCCACCACGCGGCCCTACGTCACCTACGTCGACTTCATCGGCCCCGGCGCCGGCCACACCGCCTGCGACCCCGGCACCAACTGGGTGACCGGATTCGTCCCGGTCGACGGCCTCGCCCCGTTGCACCCGACCGCGCAGGGCGAAGCGGCCTTCGCCCAACTGGTCCTGGCCGCGCTGCACGCCAGCGACGCGCTCGGCAAGAACTGATCGGCAGGAACTGACTCTCGAAAGAAAGAACGTCTCGCGCCCAGCCGGTCGAGGAAGCCGGCTGGACGCGAGACGTTCGCGTGTTCTGCCGACTACGCCTGAGCCGGAGTCGAAACCGGTTAGTGCGCCGCGTCGTTCCAGGACTGGCCGAAACCGACCGACACCTCCAGCGGTACGTCGAGCTGGTACGCGCCGCCCATCTGCTTCCGGACCAGAGCCTCCACGGCGGCGTGCTCGCCGTCGGCGATCTCCAGCACCAGTTCGTCGTGCACCTGCAACAGCATTCGACTGCGCAGATCGGTGTTGGCCAACGCCTTGTGCACGCCGAGCATCGCCACCTTGATGATGTCCGCGGCGCTGCCCTGGATCGGCGCGTTCAGCGCCATCCGCTCGGCCATCTCGCGACGCTGCCGGTTGTCGCTGTTGAGGTCGGGCAGGTAGCGGCGGCGGCCGAGGATGGTCTCGGTGTAGTTGTCCTTGCGCGCCCGCTCCACCAGCGACTGGAGGTAGTCCCGGATGCCGCCGAAGCGGGTGAAGTACTCGTCCATCAGGCCGCGGGCCTCCTCGGTGGAGATCCGCAGCTGCCCGGACAGGCCGTAGGCGGACAGACCGTAGGCGAGGCCGTAGTTCATCGCCTTGACCTTGGCCCGCTGCGCGCCACTGACCTCGGTCGGCTCGACCCCGAACACCCGCGCCGCGGTGGCCGCGTGGAAGTCGAAACCGGACTGGAACGCCTCGATCAGCGCGGCATCCTCGGACAGGTGCGCCATGATCCGCATCTCGATCTGGCTGTAGTCGGCGGTCATCAGCTCGACATAGCCGTCGCCGACCACGAAGGAACGCCGGATGGTCCGGCCCTCCTCGGTGCGGATCGGGATGTTCTGGAGGTTCGGTTCGGTCGAGGAGAGCCGACCGGTCGCGGCGATGGTCTGGTTGAACGTGGTGTGGATGCGGCCGTCGTCGGCGATGGTCTTCAGCAGGCCGTCCACAGTGGACTTCAGCCGGGTTGCGTCGCGGTGTTCCAGCAGGTGTTGCAGGAACGGGTGTTCGGTCTTGGTGTAGAGATCGGTCAGCGCGTCCGCGTCGGTGGTGTAGCCGGTCTTGGTGCGCTTGGTCTTGGGCATGTCCAGTTCGTCGAACAGCACGACCTGGAGCTGTTTGGGCGAACCGAGGTTGATCTCCTTGCCGATGACCCCGTAGGCGTCCTGCGCGGCCTGCCTGACCCGGCTGGCGAAGTGCGCCTCCAGCGCGGTCAGCTGCTGGGCGTCCATCGCGATGCCGGCGGCTTCCAGCTCGGCGAGCACCCCTTGCAGCGGCAGCTCCAGCTCGGTGAGCAGCGAGGCCCCTCGGATCGTGACCAGCTCGGCGTCCAGCGCGTCGGCCAGCTCCGCGACGGCGCGGGCCCGCAGCAGCACGCCGGCCATCACCCGCTCGGCTTCCTCCTCCTCGCCGCCCAGCAGCGAGAGCTGACCGTCGGCGGGGCCTTCCTCCACGCGCAGTTCGCGGTGCAGGTAGCGCAGCGCGAGGTCGTCGAGTTCGAAGGACCGCTGGCCGGGCCGGACCAGGTACGCGGCCAGCGCGGTGTCGCTGGTCAGGCCGCCCAGGGTGAAGCCGCGTCCACGCAGCGCGTGCACCGGCCCCTTCATGTCGTGCCCGGCCTTGGCGATCGCCGGATCGGCCAGCCAGGTGGCCAGCGCCTGCTCGTCGGCCGGGGTGAGGTTGCGCATCTCGACGTAGCCGGTTTCGCCGTCGGCGGCGGCCAGCCCGATGCTCTCCACGTCGCCGGTGGCGAAGGCCCAGCGGGCCCGGATGGCGAGCCCGACCCGTGTGCCGGGGCCGGCGTGCTCGGCCAGCCAGGCCCCGAGCCCGTCCGGCGCGATTCGGCCGCCCTGCACGTCGAAGCCGTCCTCGGCCTCGGGTTCGGCGGTGGACAGCGTCGCGAACAGCCGGTCGCGCAGCACCCGGAACTCCAACTCGTCGAACAGCTGGTGCACCGCGTCCCGGTCCCACGGCTTCACGTCGAGCGCATCGGAGTCGATGCCGATCGGCACGTCCTTGACCAGCTCGGTGAGCTGCCGGTTGAGCATCACGTTGGCCAGGTTCTCCCGCAGGGCGTCGCCGGCCTTGCCCTTCACCTCGTCGACCCGGTCGATGAGATCGTTCAGGGAACCGAACTGCTGAATCCACTTGGTCACGGTCTTCTCCCCGACGCCGGGGATCTTCGGCAGGTTGTCGGAGGGGTCGCCGCGCAGCGCCGCGAAATCCGGGTACTGGATCGGGGTCACGCCGTACTTCGCCAGCACCGACTCGGGGGTGTAGCGGGTCAGCTCGGAGACGCCCTTGACCGGGTAGAGCACCGTGACCTGATCGCTGACCAGTTGCAGCGCGTCCCGGTCGCCGGTACAGATCAGCACGTCGAAGCCCTTGGCGACCGCGCCGGTGGTCAACGTGGCGATGATGTCGTCGGCCTCGTAGTTGCCCAGCTTCAGCGACGGGATGGCCAGCGCGGCCAGCACCTCCTCGATGAGGGTGACCTGACCCCTGAACTCGTCCGGGGTCGCGCTGCGGGTGGCCTTGTAGTCGGGGAAGGTCTCGGTGCGGAAGGTCTTGCGGGAGACGTCGAAGGCGACCGCGAGGTGCGTGGGAGCCTCGTCGCGCAGCAGATTGATCAACATCGAGGTGAAGCCGAAGACCGCGTTGGTGTGCTGGCCCGTGCCGGTGCGGAAGTTCTCCTTGGGCAGGGCGTAGAAGGCCCGATAGGCCATCGAGTGGCCGTCGATGAGCAACAGCCGCCGCTGGTCGACGCTGGTCGACGGGGCAGTTGCCGTGGCATTGGTCTCGGACTTGACAGGCACGAACCGAGTCTAGGGTGAGACACCGACAACCCCGACAGAGGCCGCGCCACCTCGGCACCAGCCTCGACGACGAGCCCGACGGAGGATGCATGACCACCCCGAACGGTACCTACGGTGGTCGGCCGGACCTGGATCTGGACACCTACAACTCCCCCGACGTGCTCGGCGAGTTCAATGTCAAGATGGGTCTGCGCTATCTCGAAGTAACCCCCGAACGGGTGGTCGGCACCATCCCGGTGGAGGGCAACCGCCAGCCCTACCTGCTGCTGCACGGTGGCGCGAACGCCGCCCTCGCCGAGACCATCGGCTCGACGGCGGCCGTGCTCAACGCGCCGGAGGGCCAGGTCGCGGTCGGCCTGGAACTGTCCTGCACCCACCATCGCGCCGCGCGGCAGGGTCTGGTCACCGCCGTGTGCACCCCGCTGCACACCGGCCGCACAACGGCTAGTTTCGAGATCGTGATCACCGACGAGGACGGCAGGCGCACCTGCACCGCCCGGTTGACCTGCATCCTGCGCGAACGCCCGCCCGGCGCCTGAGCGCTC
>CAJCJE010000185.1 GCA_903970565.1 Candidatus Melainabacteria bacterium
GGCGTGGCCGCGATCGGCGTGATCATCCTGATCCCGCTGCTGATCGCCGCCGGACTGACCGGGGTGATCTCGGCAGTGTTCGGCGGCGGAAGCCAGCCCAGCCAGAGCGCACTGGACGACATCCCCGCCGACTACCTCGCCCTCTACCGCGCGGCAGCCGGGGTGTGCCCCGGACTGGACTGGTCGATCCTCGCCGCCATCGGCAAGATCGAGACCAATCACGGCCGGTCCACGCTGCCGGGCGTGTCCAGCGGCGAGAACCCAGCCGGGGCAGGAGGGCCGATGCAGTTCCTCCAGAGCACCTTCGACGGTGTCGTGTCACGGCACCCGCTCCCGGCGGGTGGGGCGAGCCCGCCCTCGCGCTACAACCCCCACGACGCCATCTACGCCGCCGCGTACTACCTGTGTGACAACGGCGCGGGGCGGGGCGACGTGGACGCCGCGATCTTCGCCTACAACCACGCGCAGTGGTACGTCAACGAGGTTCTTGCCCAAGCACAGCAGTACGCCGACGCGGCGGCCACAGTAGGCACGGGCGATTGCAACGCCATCCAGGCCACCAACTCCGTCGCGCTCGCGGCGATCAACTACGCCTGCGGACAGCGCGGACTTCCGTACGAATGGGGAGGCGACGGCCCTGGACAGGGCGATCAGGGCTTCGACTGCTCAGGATTGACCCAAGCCGCCTACGGCGCGGCGGGAGTGACGTTGCCCCGCACCGCCGACTCCCAGTTCCACGCCGGGCCTGTCGTGCCAGCCGGACAACCGCTGCTGCCCGGTGATCTCGTGTTCTACGGCACCGCCACGTTCATCCACCACGTCGGTCTCTACATAGGTGGAGGTGTAATGATCGACGCACCCTACACAGGGCAGGTGATCAGGATCGAGCCCTACCGGTGGAAGGGAGACGACTACTTCGGAGCTACACGGCCCGCAGGTTCTGTTGCCTCGTAACGGGTTCCACGTCACCGACGGCCGCGCCCACCATAGCACTGAACGGGCGGCCGTCGGTGCCGAGGAGCAGAATGCGTTGGGTGAACAGCGGCGGCGTTGCGTCGTCGAGGGCCACAATGTTGAAGTAGCTGGCCAACTCGAACAGCGTATTGGCCACCTCGCGGATGGTGGTGCGATCCGGGTCAGCCTCGACCGACAGACCCTCGACCCGGATCTCCAACACCCGCTGCTGCGGCAGGACCTCGATGACGGTACGCACGTGGTGCGGGATGCCGCCCTCGTCGCGCAGCTCGGCGATGTCCTCGGTGAGCCTGACGGCGGCAGCCTCCAAGGTGTAGCCGGGTCCGATCCCGGCTCGCGCGCCCCACAAGACAGAACAATCCACTGTGGACTTGAAGTGTGTCATGGCAAACCTTTCTTCGGTCGTCGGGTCCCGTTGTGCGGTGGCAAGCGCTCGCCGCACAGAGCAGGATCCGGCGTGGTCCATGCCGGGACCGGGCGCGGCGGCTTGCCCAAGGCATCCGTTCGTTAGGCCACACCGCCCTGGCCGCGTTGAGGTAGCGCGAGCCAGGGCGGCTGACACAGGGATTCGATGGGCTAGATGGTCGCGGCGTCGTGCATCATGCCGATCAGCACGATTCCGGGTTCACCGTCGGCCCGCAGCGCGGTGATGTGTTGGATGAACCGCGCCTGGTTGGGCTGTGCCAGGTTGACCCGGTTGTAGTGGTTGGCCAATCCGAACACGGAACGCATGGCCTCATAGATCACGGATGTCTCCACCGTCGGGGAGGTGGCGTCGATCAGTCCGGCAATGCCGATCCGCAGGATCGGGACGGGTCCGTCGCTGTCGACACTGACCTCGAAATTGGCGATCGCGGGCAGCATGTCGTCGTTGCGTACGTCATACAGGTCCTTGTAGACGGCGTCCGCGATCTGGCCCATCGGCAGATCTGCGGTGCTGTCGTAGTGTTCGCCGACCAACCATTGCCCGGCGATCGTTGTCGGGGTGGCCGCTTCGCGGCTAGCGGGATCGGTGGTGGCTGATCCGGTGGTGGTCGTGGGGTTCGTGGTCATCGTGGATTCGGTGTCCTTCCCGGTCAATGCGCGCGCGTCGGGCGCGCGGCAATGCGAGTTTTTTGTGCTGTCCCCGTCGCGATCCGCGTCGGGTGCCCGGCGATCCGGTACGTGTCCATCCACGCTCGATACGTGTGGTCGTGTCAACCCCACCATCGATGTCGACCGTGTTGGGGGTATCCGTTTAGCGCAACGATTCCCTGCTCTACCAAACGAATCCACACGAGATGGTCATCTTGTTTGCTGACACCGCTTGACTTCATGGGTCGAAGGAAGCGTCCATAGTGGTGTAGCCCGAACACACCGGCAGCGCACCGGGGGCCACACCCGCTCCGGCCGGGGCATGACCACCACCGATCACGAACCGCGAATCGAGGAACGTCATGTCCAGCAAGACCCGCACCCGCAAAACCAACACCACCGCCACCGGCTCCGCCAGCACGCTGCGGTCGGTTCCTGACCCCGAGACCGCCGCGACGGTCCGCACGGACACCGAAGACAAACTGTGGAAGGCATTGCATACCAACCCGAACAGCACCGCCGCCGACCTGTCCGGCGTGGCGGAGATCGGGAAGTCGACCGCGCAGAAGATCCTCGTCAAGTGGGCGAGCGAGGGCAGCGTCACCCGCACCGCCGGGATCGCCGAAGGCGGCCGTCGTGCCGCTGACCTGTGGGCGATTGCCGACACCGACGTCGCCCCGGTCGACCAGGTGGACACCGCTCCGGCGGAGGACGCCGATCCGGCCGAGACCGTGCCGGATAGCCCGGTCACCCCGGACGAAGCCGACGTGGACGACACCGCGACCGCCGAGGGTGATGTCGCCGAATCGGCGAATACTGCACCGACCGTGACAGCAGCCGACAAGACCGAACCGGCTGACGCCGAGCCCGCCGTTGCCGAGGAGACCGACACCGCTGCAGATGGCGCGACGACCGACACCGGCACGGCGACGAGCAGCACGAAGGACGACAAGGCGCGGTTGGCACCGGGGGCGTTGCGCGGAATGGTCGAGGACCACCTCCGCGATCACCCCAGCGAGGAATTCGGCCCCACCGCGATCGCTAAAGCCCTGAGCGGGAAATCCTCGGGCGCGGTGAGCAACGCGCTGGACAAGCTCGTCGAGGACGGCGTCGCGGTGAAGACCAACGACAAGCCGAGGCGGTTCACGCTCGCCCCAGCGGAGACGGCTGCGCCCGCACCGACGAACTAACCGGATACGCGCGCGAATGTGGTGGTGTCCCACGGTACCCACGTGGGACACCACCACATTCGCGCGCGCCTGATCACCGACTCGACATTGCTGGTGACACGTCAGGCGATTCCCGCACGGCTGACGGACCACTCGATAGTGCCCGAAACCGCTCCATCACAGGACATGGGCGGTCAGGGGGGCGGGGTAAGCATGATCGCGGCGCTGAACCGCTACGGGCAGCGAGCATCCGCTTGGGCGGCGAGGTGTGCCCACCAGGAACCAGCGTCCCCGACGGGCGCGGCGAGACCGAGCACGGCCAGCACCCGCAGGACGTAGACCTCGATGAACGAGATCTGGTTACGCACGACTTCGGCCATGGCCTCGACGTCGCCAGCAGCGTCACCAAACGCCTGGTCGGCGGCCCGGTTGTCACGGTCGGCCGCGCACAACGCCTCGAGAACGGGTTCGACGGCGACGGTCTGTCCGGCCTCGGCAGCCCAGACGACGACCTCCTCCGCGATCGCCGTCATCGCCCTGGTATCAGCGACCGCTGCCCGGCCCGCGCTGCCCGCTGGGGCGTTGAGCACCGTGATCCACCGGTGACCGCCGGGGCTGTCGGCCAGCAGCAGCGCGGTGTCGCTGTCGTCCACGACCGCGATCAGCACGGGGGCGGCGGTGGCGTCGACCAGCGCGGCGGCCCAGCCGGGCGTGTCCTGGGAGTGCCCATCGACGGCGGCGAGCTGCCACTGGTCATCGCGACGACCGATGAGCTCGACTTCCTGTCCGGCCAGCGGGTCCAGGTTGGTCAGCGGCAGTGGGGTGCGGGCGAGGATGAGCGATCCGGTGAAACCCATGACGAAGCCTTTCGTTGCGGTGGTTGGCGCGGTGGCAAGGGGTTGACTGGGCACCTCGACGGGGCCGCCGATCTCGGCCAGCCCAGCCTGCGGGCGTCCGGTCCGGTGCTCAGAAAGAAGTCGGCGTGATCGCGGGCCATGGTGGGAAGCTTCCGTCGGATGCGAGTTGCTCGTCGAGGGCGAAGACCGCCCGGCGGCTCAACGAGGCAACGGGCGCGGGAGGTTATTGGAACGGCAGAGGCACAGTGGATTAGGTGAGCTTCACCCACCGGCCTTTCTCGGGGTCCCATCTCGCCTCGGTGTAAAGACGGAAGATGTCGGGGAAGCCGGGACCGAGCATCCAGCCGAACTCTTCGCAGTCGATCAGGCCCGGCGCCCAGCCGGTCCATTTTTCCCGGCCGCAGTCGTGGTCGAGGTCGCACATCAGCCGTTGCAGGCCGGTCATGAGGCAGATCGCGATGTCGCATTCGTCGTAGTCGTCGAATTCGTGCTCTTCGCCGACGGCGACGCCGCAGTCCGGGCACGTCGCCTCGTAGTCGAGGAGCCGGAAGACCTTGTCCTGCGCGTCCGGTGCACTGTTCTCGCTCACGTGTCCTCCACTCAGTTCGTTCTCGGTTTCGTGCTCGTTGGGACTCGCGGGCCTCTGGCCTCGATGCCCAGGGAGAAGTCGTCGTTGGTCATGGTCGAAGCCGCAGGCGGGCGCGAGGTGGTCATCCGACGAAAGAAGGCCGACGAGGCCCTGGCGAGAGGGCGTGGTCAAGGGATTCACCTGACGGCAAGGAAAAGGCACGGTTCAGGTAGGCTTGACCCAGAGACAGCGCTCGCGGTTCCACACGGCCTCGGTGCAGAGGCGGTTGAGGTCGGGAAGGCCCGGTCCGATCATCCAGCCGAGCTGTTCGCAGTCGATCTGGCCCGGCCACCAGCCAGTCCAGACGTCGTGCCCGCAGTCGTCGTGGTCGTCGAGTTCGCACATCAGTCGCTGGCGTCCGTTGACCAGGCACCGGGCGACGTCACAGCCGCCGTTGACCTCGTTGTAGAGATGCTCCTCGCCGACCGCGACGCCGCAGTCCGGGCACTTCTCCTCGAAGTCCAGCAGGCGACGCGCGTTCGGCTGGTCGGTGTTGTCGGGTGTGTCGTTCATTGTGTCCTCTCTGGTGGTTGTCGTTTCTAGCCCGCGACCGGTGTCCCGGTGGGCAGCCACGCGCGGCCGGTGGTGATCCACACCCGACCGTGGACGAACGCGAATACCCAGTCGGTGGCCCGGCTGTCGGGCCAGGGCCACGGCCAGCCGTCGCGGGCGTGGTAGCCGTGCCCGAGGCTCTCCTCGACCCACACGGCCAGCAGGTCGGTCACGGCGTCGGCGTATGTGAACGGGTCGGTCGCGTCCAACAGCAACCGTCCACACGCGACGGTGCGCACGGTTGCGGGGTCGGCGTCACCCTGGAGCGAACCGAGCCACACGGCGGAGGGGCCGCGCCCGTCGTAGAAGTCGGCCGTGGTGGTCACTGGCCCAACCGCCTTTGCGCGTCGGCGAAGTAGCAGACGTCGCACTCGTCGTCGCAGTCCTGGGTGCCCGAGCTGGTGATGAACGCGCACTCCTCGCGGTGTGCCTTGGTGAAGGTGACGCTGCCGTCGGCATGCTCGATGATGTGCAACCTGCCGCCGTGGGTGCTCGCCCAGCTCATGTCGTCCGGGGTGATGCGCTGTTCGCCGTCGTAGCGGTAGGCGGTGGCCAGCAGCGCGCTGACGGCGTCGAGGACGTGGGCCGACAGGGTCGGTGTCGGGGCGAGGACCGTGGCGGCGCGGCGCAGGAGTTCGTCGGCCACCGGACCGAGTACGGCGGCGGCGTCAACGTGCGTGCTCGGAGTCGGTGTGGCGTCCCACCACTGGCAGGCGAGGTCATCGACCACGCGGGTCCACGACTTCTCGTCGTTGATCATGGCGACAAGGGCGAAACTGTGGGAACGGTAGAGCTGGCGGTCGATACGGGCGCGCACGATGCGCCCCGCGATCTCGACGACGCGGTCGTAGCGGTAGTGGTAGCCCGTCGCTACGGCGGTCTCGTCCTGGTGAGTGATCACGGCGGTCATGACAAGCCTTTCGTTCTGTGTGGCCGGTGCCTCGTTCCGACGAGGCACCGGCCGATCGGTGTCAGCGGGTGGCGAGTTCGGTGCGTAGCTCGGCGAGCAGGCGGTGGTCGCGGGCGCGTCGCCATAGGTGCCAGCCGTTGACGGTGGTACCGGTGAGGCTGGTGGCCAGCGCGGTCACGGTGGAGACGGCGAAGGCGTGGAGTCCGCCGTCGTGCAGGACTCCGCCGTCGCGGACTGTGGCGATGTGCTCGTTGCACACGAGCTGCTCGCCGACGGCCACCAGCCCGGCCTCGATCAACGCCGCGAGGGCGTCCGGCGTTCGGCGGCGAGGCCAGGCCGGCGAGCCCGCGGACTCGCGGATGAGGTCGTCGAGCAGTGCGTCGGGTAGTGCGGCGGCGATCGGACCGGTGAGCATCGCCCACTGCGCGTCGCGCAGGGCGGCGTCGGCGAGGGAGCGCATGTGCACCAACACCGACAGGGCGATCTCGTGCGGCCACCGCGCGCCGACCGACCGCCACGTGCCGACCGAGTTCCACACGCCGTCGGCGGCGGCGATGACCTCGACGTCGGCCACGGCGGGGTCGTCGGTGTCGGTGGGTGCGTGCAGGCGCACGACGACGTCCCCATCGTGCCCGTAGACGGGCGGCGGTGCGGGCAGCCACACCCCGGCCAACAGAGCGGCGGTGTCGGCGTCGGCGGGGTCGGCGGCGGGCGCGTCCCCGACCAACCCCACCGGGGCTCCGGCGGCGGGCGTGGTCCGTACTGCCACCACGACCAGCCCCCATGCCCCGGCGGGCGGGCGCATCGGCACGGCCTCCGGTGGTGCCGGGGCGAGGATCACGGCCTCCGGGGGTAGGGCGTGGCCGAGGTCGCCGGGCGGTCGAGTGCGAGAGGTGGGGTTGCTGGTCACGAGGTCCTCCTTCGGGAGGCGCTGTCCGGTGTGGCGAAAGCGCAGCCGGGTTGGTGGAGTGCTGGGTCGCGGGCGTCGTCGGCGACGTGGAGGTCACCGTCGGGGTCGAGGTGCTCGCCGAGGTCGGCGAGGGTGGCGATGCGGGTGAGGGGGACCTCGGCCGCGCAGCCGGGGCAGCCATCCAGCAGCAGCCATCCCTCGCCCGGTGTGGTGAAGTCGGGGATGAACCGCCACGCGCGCCCGGTCGCCGAGTCGGTGACGGTGATCAGGTCACCGGGAACCGGTCCGGTGCGGGTGCGGTAGGCGCGGTGCGGGTCGTCGGTGACGAGCACGCTGTTCTCAGGGACCTGGAGGGCGGCGGCGATGGTGCGGGCGACACGGGCGCGGCGTGCCCACCGGTTCCACTCCTCGGGGGTGTCGTGGCGGCGGTGGAAGCCGTGCGGGTCGGCGGCGCGGTAGGCGCGCGCGGCGTGCAGGGCGCGCTCGGCCACTCCGGCGGCGAGTCCGGGTGGGGTGGTGGTGGTCATCACGACCACCCGAGGGCGGCGGCGGCACTGTCGGGAAGGCAGCAATACGCCTCGCCCGTGCCGATCCGGACCACGGGCTCGTCGTTGGGCAGGTCACAGTCGGCGTCGGGGTCGGCGACTGTGCGCACGACCTGCCCGAGGGTGTAGTCCATGTACAGGGCGGACTCGGTGGCGATCCGCACGGGCGTG
>CAJCJE010000186.1 GCA_903970565.1 Candidatus Melainabacteria bacterium
TCGACCTGCCGCTGTCCCTTGAGCACCTTGAACCGGTTGCGCACCAGGTAACGCAGGTAGGCGATGGTCTGCGAACCGATCGCCGGCCACACCACGACCCGGTTGAAGTACCGGCCTCGGGTGGTCGGCGTGTACGCCAGCTGCTCGACGAAGAACTTGAGGTCGGGGTCGCGGTCCGGGTCGCCCAGCTTGGGATGGTGGGTGAACACGTGCGACACCTTGTAGGCGTAGTGCTGCTGGAAGATCGGGTACGCGGTCAACGCCGTCCCGATGAACATCTGTAATCTCCGGTTCGCGGCACCGACCCCGTGCGCGCAGTCGTGGAGAATCGTGGACAGTCCACGTTGCCGCGCCCCGATCACCAGCGCTGACAGCGGATACAGCCACCAGGTCAGCGCGTAGCACACGAACACGCACGCAGCCATCCAGACGAGGTCTTCCAACCAGGCCGATAGCGAATGCCAGTTGTCGCTGACGTTGATCGCCTTGAGCTGGTTTTCGATTTCCGGGTCGAATCGGTACATCGAGTACCGCTTACCGGTATGTGCCCAGGTCACTACAACCACGATTTACCCCCATCGCGTCTGGCTCCGGCACACTATAACGGAAAACTGACGAAATCTGACGTTTCTGTCCGTCGGCGAGATACTCGGCAACGGCCGGAAGGGTCGGCTCGCACCGAGCGAATACGATGCGTAGCCGGGGAATACGGCCAAACGGAGCACCGGCACGGTCGAACCGACCAGGCGATCGGGCTGACCCGGCTAAACTTCGTCGAACTGGTCATCATCAACTAACGGCGGAGCGATTAATGCGGAAAACACTGCCGCTATGGCAGGTCGACGCTTTCACAGACCACCCGTTCGGCGGAAATCCGGCTGCGGTCTGCCTGGTGGACCGGCCGTATGACGACGGGTGGGCCCAGTCGGTCGCCGCCGAGATGAATCTTTCGGAAACCGCATTCGTCACCCGATCGGACCAGACATACGGGTTGCGCTGGTTCACGCCGACCACCGAGGTGTCCCTGTGCGGACATGCCACCCTCGCCACCGCGCACGCCCTCTGGGAGGACGGCGCCGATACCGACGAACTACGCTTCGCCACCGCCAGCGGCCCCCTCACCGCCCGACGCGCCGAGGGCCTGATCTGGCTGGATTTCCCGACCCTGCCCGCCACCGCCACCGGATCGGCCGAGCGGGAGGAACTCGCCGCCGCCATCGGCGTGACCCCCCGCTGGGTCGGCCGGAGCGAGCACGACCATCTGGTCGAGGTGCGCGGCGCGGCCGAGATCCTGGCGCTGCGGCCCGACCTGGACCGACTCCGTGCCCTGGGCACCGGCGTCATCGTCACCGCGCGGGCGCGGGACGGTCGGCACGACTTCCTGTCCCGCTACTTCGACCCGGCCGAGGGCATCGACGAGGACCCGGTCACCGGTTCGGCCCACTGCGTGCTCGGACCGTACTGGGCGCAGCGACTCGGTCGCGACGAGTTGTTCGGCCACCAGGCATCCACGCGCGGCGGCGAGGTCCGGGTCCGGGTCGCGGGCGACCGGACGCACCTCGGCGGCACGGCCGTCACCGTCCTGCGCGGCAACCTCACCGCGGCCGGCTGACCGGATGACCGGACCGCGTGGGCAGCTCGCGCAGGCCCCGCGCCGCCTTCTGACGCTGCCTTCTGACGCGGCCGTCAGCCCCGGTAGGCCGCGCGGACCGCGTCGAGGGCCGTTGCGGTGTCGGCGCCGAGGGCCTGGGCGGCGGTGGCGTAGGTACGGGCGAGGTCGCGCAGGACCGTGGCCGGGTCGATCGCGGCGGTGTCGATGACGACGGTGCCCCTGGCGCGGCCGGTCCGCACCAGGCCGGCGAGTTCGAGTTCCCGGTAGGTGCGGGCGATGGTGCCGGGGGCCAGGCGGACAGTCTCCCGTTTCGCTCCTCCGCCAGCACCGCACGGTGCCTCGGTGAACGGCCAGGGCACGAAGCGTCGCCGGTGAGCTTGCGAACTCTCCAGACCACAGCTGCCACCGCTCGTACGCCGACCGGCGAAGCAGCCGACCTTCTGCCACTTTTCGTGAACCGAGAGTCGAAGTCGGCGCCCGGAAGGAACTCGCCGCGTTCGCCCACCCGGAAAAGCCTCGCGGCGGTTCGCGTTGTCGATCCACACCGCATTGGTGGCCGCGTTGTCACCGAACCGGGAGGCCAGCGTGTCGTCGTAGATATTCCTCCCGCGTGTCGCCGCGCCCCCCGGTAGTAACCAAATGGCGCAACCGTTGCCTGTCATGAGGTTTCCCCCGGCTTTACCATCACTAATTGATACTTTTCGGTATCAACTTGCCACAAACTCACTCTCTTGGCGGCATCCAGTGCTCGTGATCATTACTCAAAGTAGTTGACTGTAGTTGAATTATCGACAACGGCTTGACGATATGACACTTTCGCGGCAATCATCGAGACTGTAACTGGGGTTGGCGAACCGGCGAACGGATCGCCGATGAACATCCGCATGGTCGCGGCTCGACCACATAAATCCAGAGGCCACGACTTGGTTCTCGTGAACGAGACCAAGAAAAATGTGCACTGCCACGCCGACATTCTGCGGCAGGTGCGGCCGGCTGGACATTGTGCCTACTGGTTGCATTTTCCGAACCAGCACAGCCATCAACTTACCGGAAAGAAAAAAATGTTATGACAAATAACGTGATCGAGGTGAAGGATCGATTTCGGAACATCCTGGACCGGCTGTCCTCGAAGTCGATCGAGGACTACTACAACCCGTACCGGATCTTTGAATGGCCGGACACCCTTCCCGAGGACATGTGGTGGATGAGCACCGACCTGACCTCGACCCACGGTACCGAACTGGCCGAGGAACTCGACCAGCGACAACTCTACAAACTGTCCCGCTACGAAAGTATCAACTTCTACAGCCTGAACGTGCACGGTATCCGCGAGCTGCTCATCGAGGTGATCAAACGCATCCACACCAGCGGATTCGAGCAGTCGTCCGAGTTCTTCCACCACTTCATCGGCGAGGAGAACGAGCACATGTGGTTCTTCGCCGAATTCTGCCTGCGCTACGGGGGCAAGATCTACAAACAGCCCCAGGGCGGGAACACGAGCATCCCGACCTCCAACGCGGAAAGCCTGCTGGTGTTCGCCAGGGTGCTGATCTTCGAGGAGTTGGTCGACTACTACAACTCCAAGATGGCCGTCGACGGCGGCCTGCACGACACGATCCGCAAGGTCAACCGAATCCACCACCAGGACGAGTCGAGGCATATCGCATTTGGTCGGGAACTGGTCAGAATGTTGTTCGAGGACGTTCGTCGTACGGCGTCCGAGGCGGATCTTCGCCAGATCGAGAACTACCTGAAGCGGTACATGACACACAGCTTCGAGTCGCTTTTCAATCCGCATGTGTACCGGGACGCCGGCATCGCCGATCCACTGCGAATGCGGACCCGGCTGCTGTCCGCGCCTACCCGAGCCGCCTTCGAACAACGAGTTTTCCGCAAACCCATGAGTTACCTGGTGAAGATCGGCATCTTCGACGACAGAAGTCTTGACCTTCGATGACGCCATGTGCAGAAAGGGTGTGACACCATGCGGACGAGCACAAGCCCGCGCAGCGCGCTGATGATTCTTGACCCGACGCACACCGAACTGCTCAGGGAGTTGGACCGGACGTTCTCGGGTTGGGCCATGTTCGAGGGCGCCGGCGAACTCAACCCGCCGCCCATCTACGAAATCGCCGACCTGGAGAAGTTCGATGTGTACGAGAACTTTCCGCAACTGTCCTTCGTAGCATCGGGCATCGACATCGGTCGGCCACATGTCGGACCGGTCGACGGAACTTTCCCCACCGACCAGTTGCTGCCGGCAGAACTCGGGTTGCCGATGGCAACCTGCTACGGCGCCTACCTGTTCTACGAGAACGCCGAACTCGACCAGGACGTCACAGTGACGCTGGTGAACCGGTGTTTTCGTAACGAGGATAGCTACGAGGGCCTGCGCCGGCTGGCGAGCTTCACGATGCGCGAGATCGTCGCGATCGGTTCGTTCGGGCACACCCAGGACCTGCTGGCACGCTACTCCGACCGGATCGCGACCTTCGCCGACCAGATCGGTCTCCACCTGACCAGGCAAGCGGCCTCGGACCCGTTCTTCCAGCAGGACGGCGGACGAGCGCTGATACAGAAGTTGCAGCCGGTCAAGCACGAGTTCCTGGCCGGTGACCTGGCCATCTCCTCGGTCAACACACATCGCAACTTCTTCGGTGAACGGTGCGCGATCAGGCTAGCCGCCGGCGAGTACGCATTCACCAGCTGCGTCGCCTTCGGCCTCGAACGCTGGGTGTCGGCGCTCGTCGAGGCCCACGGCGGCGAGCCGGCCGCCGCGCTCACCGCCGTCCGGAACGTCACGCGACGAGCCGGCTGAGGAGGTGGACGTTCGGATCGGGGTCGACATCGTGCCGGTCCAGCGGATTCAGGCCATGATCGAGAACACCACGGCGTTCCCGCTGGACCGAATGCTCTCGGCGACGGAACTGGGGCTGTGCCGGGGAGTCGAGTTCGACGTGGCCGGAGTAGCCGGCCGGATCGCGGCCAAGGAAGCGGTGTTCAAACTCTTCCGGGCGACGCGCGGCGCGTTGCCCTGGCCGACGATCGAGATCCTGAAAGGGGCCGGTGGCTGGCCGGAGGTCGAGTTGAGCGGCCGGGCCGCCGCGCTGGCCGAGCAGGCCCGGATCGAGCAGATTTCGGTCAGCATCACCCATGACGGCCCGTATGCGGTCGCCGTCGCGGTCGCCCACATAGCCAGTGCATAGTCGACAGGAGAAAAAATGAGTTCAGCCTTGTCCTCCAGCATCCAGGAAATCCGTGACTGGATTCTGTCCAAACACCCCGACCTCACCGCTGTCGACATGAGCGAGGACCTGATCGAGAGCAGGTTGATCGACTCGCTCTCGTTCGTCGAGTTCACCTTCGTCATCGAGAGCGCCAGCGGGGTCACGATCGACATGGAGAAAATCGACATCGACGACTTCCGCACCCTGACGGCCGTCGAGAAGGCATTCTTCGCCACGAGATAGGAAAGGACCGTCGTGTTTACGAGGTATGCGGAAGACTACCCGGTCGGCACCGTCTACGACCTTGGCTCGCACAAGGTCACCGCCGAGGAGATCATCACGTTCGGCACGACCTACGACCCGCAGCCCTATCACGTCAGCGAGGAGGCCGGCGACGCATCGAGCTTCGGTGGCCTGATCGCCAGTGGCTGGAACACCTCGGCGATCTGGATGCGGCTCTACGTGACCACGCTGCTGCCGGACTCGGCGGTGGAGGGTTCCCCGGGAGTGGACGAACTGCGCTGGCTGCGGCCGGTGCGACCCAACGACGAACTGTTCGGTGGGGCCGAGATCATCGGCACCATTCCCTCATTGACCCAACGCGGTGTGTTGACCCTGCGAAAGCGAGGGTGGCTCACCACGGCCGACGGCGAGAAAGTACTGACGCTGATTCTCAACAGCAGGTTCCGCCGTCGGCCGGTCAGTTCCTGAACCAATCGAGGAGAGATCGATGGAAGCAGTTTCCTACACGTCACAATGGACCGCGGCCGCACGGGCACTGGAAACCGAGCGGCCCAAGGACGCCCTGTTTCACGACATCTTCGCCCGAGAGTTGGCCGCACCGCGCGGCTTCGAACTGCTCAAGAAGTATGGCGGCGGCGGTCTTCAGGAGTTCGTCGCGATCCGCACCCGGTTCCTGGACGATGCCATCGAATCGGTGTTGGCCGACACGTCCGTCACACAGGTGGTGCTCATCGCGGCGGGGATGGACGCACGTGCGTTTCGGCTGACCTGGCCGACGGACACC
>CAJCJE010000187.1 GCA_903970565.1 Candidatus Melainabacteria bacterium
GGCGTCCAGCACCGCCTCCGCGAGCAGCGCCAACGCGCCGACCGGGGTCTTGAGTTCGTGGCTGACGTTGGCGACGAAGTCCCGCCGAGTCGCCTCCAGCCGCAGCGCGTCGGACTCGTCGGCGGCGTCCAGCACGGTGAACCGGTCGGCCAGCGGTCGCACCTCGGCCCGGATCGCGGCCGGCAGCCGACCGTGCGCCTCCAGCGGAGACAGGTCGACCTCGACGATCCGGCCGGTCTCCCGGACCACCTCGGCGGCCTTGCGGGCCCGTTGGTCGGCCTGGTTGCCGCGCACCACCCCCAGTGCTTCGGCCTGGGGGTTGTGCAGCACGACGTCGCCCCACTCGTTGAGCACCGCGACCCCGTTGTGGCTGGAGTCCAGGACGTGGCGCATCAGCTGGGCGACGGTCAGGGTCTCCTCGGTGCGGGGGCCGCGCCGCGAGGCCGAGCGGCCGATCAGGAAACCGGCCAGCAGGCCGGCCAGCACGCAGCCGGCGGAGAGGATGAGCCACCCCGAAACGGTCATCGACCCACCTCGCCGCGCTCGGCTGACCGGGAACTGGCCGCGGTGCCGTTCCGTTCCCTCGCCCGCTCGGTCACGCACGCATGGTAAGCAGCAGCCACCCCTGATCACCTAGTACGCAACGGCCAACCGTGATGGCACTGACACCGGAGAAACCGGTTGTTCCGCCTCCGGTTGGCCGCCGTTCACCTCATCGGGGAAATGTCAGTTTCCCCATGTCCTCCTCAGTTCCCCAGCTTGGCCAGTCCCCAGCTTGGCCAGCTCGGCCAGATCCTCGTCGGTGAGCCTGATGGCCGCCGCCGCCACGTTCTGCTCCAGGTGCGCGACGGAGGAGGTGCCGGGGATGAGCAGGATGGACGACGAACGGGCCAGCAGCCAGGCCAGCGCGATCTGCTGGACGGTGGCGTCGTGCCGGCCGGCCACCGCCGTGAGGTGGTCGAGCTGCATCGGCGCGAACGCGCCGCCGAGCGGGAAGAACGGCACGTAGGCGATGCCTTCCTCGGCGCAGTGGTCGACCATCTCGGCGTCGGAGTGGTCGGTGATGTTGAAGGCGTTCTGCACCTGGGCGACCGGCGCGATCTTCCGGGCCTCGGCCAGCTGTTTGATGGTGGCGTTGCTCACACCGAGGTGGTGGATCAGGCCCTGTTCGCGAAGCTCGGCGAGCACCTCGAACTCCTTGCCGATCGAGCTTTCCCTCGGCCCTTCCTGGCCGTGCAACCGCAGGTTGACCAGATCCAGCGCATCGACGCCGAGCCGCTCGATGTTGTCGCGCACGGCCGAACGCAGCTCGTCGGGAGCCAGTGCCGACAGCCAGGCGCCCTTGTCGTCGCGCCGCGCGCCGACCTTGGTCACCAGCACCAGGTTGGCCGGGTACGGGTGCAGTGCCTCCCTGATCAGCTCGTTGACCACGAAGGGGCCGTAGAAGTCGCTGGTGTCGATGTGGTTGATGCCGAGTTCGACGACGCGGCGCAGTACCGCGCGCGAGCCGTCGCGGTCGGCGGGCGGCCCGAACACGCCGGGGCCGGCCAGCTGCATCGCGCCGAAGCCCAGCCTGGTCACCACCCGGTCGTCGTCGAACTTCCAGGTGCCGCCGGCTGTCGCGGTGAGGTTGTCATTCACTGTCATGACTCCAGTTCACCGCCTGCGCGAGCGGCGCGCACCCGGATGGCAACAAGCTGCCAGCCCCGCTCCGACCGGTCACGATCCCGGTCCCGGCGGGAGTCTCGATTGACCGAACGATCCCGGGAGTCGGACACTGGAGTTGATGACTACCGCGCCGATCACCGCCGCCCCACCCTCCGTCGCCGGACAGGTGATCACCCTGCACGGCGAGACCGAGCTGATCGCGCGCGCCGGTCACCTCTTCGAGGCGAAGACCGAGTTCATCTGCGCCGCGGTCGACACCTCGATCTGGTCGATGAGCATTACCAGGGATCACGCGCTGCGCAGGCTGGCGACCCATCGGGCGGCCGGGGTCGCGGTCTACAAGCTGTATAACCCGGCCGCGGTCGCCGAGCCGGCCGACCTGGCGCACCTGGCCAGGGTGGCCGAGTTCGGGGCGCAGGTGAGGATCTGCCCCTCGAAACTGCCGCACGAGGCGATCATCATCGACGGCCGGGTCGCCATCCTGGCCGGCCCGACGGTGGCCGGCGAACGCGATTTCAGCGTGGTCAGCGTGCCGGGCGTGGTGGAGGGGGTTCGGTCACTGTTCATGACCACCTGGCAGGCCGCCACCGACCTCGCCGAGTACCTGCCGGCCTCGCGGCCGCAGGTCGACGAGCAGGGCCTGACCATTCTGCGGCTGCTCTCCGCCGGCCAGAAGGACGAGACCGCGGCCCGGCAGCTCGGTTTCTCGGTGCGGACCTACCGGCGCCGGGTCGCCGAGCTGATGGACGCGCTCGGCGCGAGTTCCCGCTTCCAGGCCGGGGTCCGGGCCAGGGAGCTGGGCCTGCGGATCTGACCCGACCGCGCCGGCTGGTTGCCTCCGACGGGCCGGGTCAGGTGCGCGGACAGACTCTCCGAAGGGTCAGCGCCCCTGGTTGGCGACGGCCTTGATCGCCTCGGCGGCGGCGTCCGGGTCCAGGTAGATGCCACCGGGGTTGAGCGGCTTGAGCTGCTCGTCGAGGTCGTAGCGCAGCGGGATACCGGTCGGGATGTTCAGCTTGGCGATGGCGTCTTCGCTGACCCCGTCCAGGTGCTTGACCAGCGCGCGCAGCGAGTTGCCGTGCGCGGCGACCAGCACGGTCGCGCCGGAGCGCAGATCGGGCACGATCGCCGACTCCCAGTACGGCAGCAGCCGGGTGACCACGTCGGCGAGGCATTCGGTGCGCGGCGCCTCGGCGCCGAGGTCGGCGTAGCGGGCGTCGGCGTCCTGGCTGAACTCGCTGCCCAGCTCGATCGGCGGCGGCGGGGTGTCGTAGGAGCGGCGCCAGAGCATGAACTGCTCCTCGCCGTACTCCGCGAGGGTCTGCTTCTTGTTCTTGCCCTGTAGCGCGCCGTAGTGCCGCTCGTTGAGCCGCCAGCTGCGCCGGACCGGAATCCAGTGCCGGTCGACGCCGTCCAGCGCGAGCTGCGCGGTGGTGATCGCCCTGCGCAGCACCGAGGTGTGCAGCAGGTCGGGCAGCAGTCCGGCCTCGCGCAGCAGCACGGCGCCGCGCCGGGCCTCCCGGATGCCCTGCTCGGACAGGGCGACGTCCACCCAGCCGGTGAACAGGTTCTCCGCGTTCCACACGCTTTCGCCGTGCCGGAGCAGCACCAGGGTGCCGATGCCGGTCCTCGTAGCCGGTGAGTTCGATTCAGTCATGCGCTGAGCCTGCCAGAACCGGCCGCACCCACCACCGGCCGGCACCGGGTCGTCCGGGGCGCGAATCGGCAGGTCGGTCCGGTCGACATGG
>CAJCJE010000188.1 GCA_903970565.1 Candidatus Melainabacteria bacterium
GTCGACCCGACCGGGACGGAAACAGCCCGCTGGCGTTCTCGGAAACAGTGTTTTCGAGAACGCCAGCGGGCCGGGAAAATCAGGCGCGAGGTCGGCCTCGCGCGGGTCGACTCAGCCTCGGGTGAGGGTTTCGTTGAGCACGGCCGGCAGGCCGCTCCAGTCGTTGGACACCACGCTGGCCCCGTCGGCGGCCAACTGGGCGACCCGCGCCCGCGCGTCGGCCACCGGTGGATTGGTGTCGTCCAGGATCGGGGCGACGTTCTGCGCGTCGGTCATGGTCAGGATGTAGTGGTTGTTGGTGTAGAAGGACGTGTCGATGCTGGTGACGTAGGTGTTCGCGTCGCCGTCGAAGAACACGAAGTAGGGCTGGATGTCGGCCGAGAACTGGGTCCTCGGGTCACCGCTCTCCGCCCCCAGAACGGCGGGGAAGGTGGTCGCCTGGGCGAAGTCGCCGGAGGTGTAGAGGCTCTCGTCGTAGGTGGCGAGCTGAACCTCACTCTTCGGGCTCACCAGCGGGTTGTCCAGCTCGACCGCGCCGTTGATCATGTACATGATGATCTTGCCGGCGAGCTGGCCGCGGGTCGGCCAGGCGTTGGCCTTCGCGGCGGCGTCCAGCGTCGGGTAGTTGCCGAGCAGGTCACTGGGCCGGTACAGGATGCTGCCGATCTCGTTGTTCACGTACGAGGTGAAGTCCGCCGGGCCCATGCCCAGCGACGGGGCGAAGCCGTCCTTGTTCTCGATCTTGATGTAGATCGGGCCCGCGCCGGGGTGCGCCTGGAGCCAGTACTTGATGTCGTCGAGGCAGGCGTTGAGGTCCTTGTTGGCCGAGCCGGTGTAGAGGTCAGCCGGGCTGGAGGCGTCGACGCAGTTGTTCTGGTTGCCGGTCGGGTCGCTGTGAGCGACCTTCCACTCCTGGGTCAACACGTCGTCCCAGGTGTCGAGTTCGATCAGCTGGGCACCGGCGTCCAGCGCCTGGGCCAGATACGTGTAGGGCGCGGCGTAGGTGTTGTGGATACCGGTGACGGTCGTCTCCGACAGCGGCAGCGAACCGGTGTCGGCCTGGGCCGGGGTAGCGGCCACGAACGTGGCCGAGGTGGCGAGCAACGCCCCGACGACGATGCCTGCGGCGGTTCGCCAACGTTTGCGATCAACCAACATTTTACCTCCCGGAAATGGCGAACCCGAAAATGATTCGCGACCAGACGGTAGCTTTACCGACCGTCCGGCCGACAGCGTCCAGATGAACGAATTCGCCATCGTTCACGCATTCGCTGTCCCAGCAGATCGTGAGATCCCAGGGGTATTGCTGGAGTTTTTCACAGTTGACGAACGACTTCGTCTTTTCCGGCCGATCGCGGCCACGGTTCAGCCGTTGTCGTCCTCGGTGACCAGGGCTTCCAGCGCGGGCAGCGCGGCGGCCAGCGCGGTCCACTGGTCGGCGGAGAGCCGGTCGATGCGCCGTTGCAGCTCCTGCAACCTGGTCGAGAACAGCCCGGAGACGATCCGCTCGCCGGCCTCGGTCGGCGTGACGAGAAAGGCGCGGCCGTCGTCCGGGTCGGGCTCGCGGCGGACGTAGCCGGCGTCGACGAGGCTGGAGATGATCCGCGACAGCGTCGGCGGCGCGACCCCTTCCTTGACGGCGAGATCGCCAAGGCGCATCGCGCCGAACTTCACCAGGGTGGTCAGCGCGGAGACCGAGCCGTGCCCCAGCTCGGCCGAACCGGCTCCGATCCGGCGCAGTGAGCGCGACAGCCGCCCCACCGCGACATACAGCCGTGAGGTGTCCTCATGATCGATCACCTCTGAACGCACGCTCGTCACGTCCGGCCCCGTCTCCTACCCGCACGGCGCATCCGCGGCCGCGCCCACCAACTGGCGAACCCGTCTTTCGACGGCAGGCGCGCCCGTCGCGCGCTACCGCTGTTCATTGTCCACGGTAGTTGGTGTGACTCTAGGTGGGCTGGATGCCTGCGCCCAGAACCGTTGCGGTATCCGGCCGGCGAGTCGGGCATGTCGACCGGCCCGGACGCCATCGCGCATGGCCAGCGCCATCCGCTCCGGATCGGCCGCCCTGGTCACCGCGGTGGCCAGCAACACGGCCGAGCAGCCCAGCTCCATCGCCAGCGCGGCCTCGGAGGCGGTGCCGATTCCGGCGTCCAGGATCACCGGGACGCCGGCTCGGGCCACGATCAGCTCGATGTTGTGCGGGTTGCGGATACCGAGGCCGGTACCGATCGGGGAGCCCAGGGGCATGACCGCGGCACAGCCGGCCTGCTCCAGTCGCAGCGCGAGTACCGGGTCGTCGTTGGTGTAGGGCAGCACGGTGAAGCCGTCGTCGACCAGCTGCTCGGCCGCGTCGAGCAGCTCGATCGGGTCGGGCAGCAGGGTCTGGTCGTCGGCGATGACCTCCAGCTTCACCCAGCTGGTGGCCAGCGCCTCCCTGGCCAGCCGCGCGGTGAGCACGGCCTCGGCGGCGGTGTGGCAGCCCGCGGTGTTCGGCAGCGCCTCGATGCCGAGGCGGCGCAGCACCGCCAGCACCCCGGTCCCGCCCGCCGCGTCCATCCGGCGGATGGCCACCGTGGTCAGCTCGGTTTCCGAGGCGGCCAGCGCGCGCTGCAACACCTCCAGGTTGGCCGCGCCGCCGGTGCCCATCACCAGCCGGGAACCGAACGCGCGGCCGGCGATGACCAGCGGATCAGCGACCGGGTGGGCCGTCGGGTGCCGGCTTGTCGCGGTCATGGTCAGCCTCCCTGCACGGCGGTCAGCACCTCGATGGTGTCGCCGTCGGAGATCGTGGTGTCCGGCCAGCACGTCCTCGGCACCAGTTCGCCCTCGTGCGCCACCGCGACCCCGGTGGCGGGGGCGCCGAGCCGGCGCATGACATCGCCCACGCTCGACCCGTCCGGCAGTTGCAGTTCCTCGCCGTTGACCGTGACCCTCATGGTCGTCCTCCCCACCTCGCCGGGTCCGCGAACGCCGCCGGCCCGGGCACCGGCTTGTCGCGCAGCAGCGCGAGCACGGTGTCCACGGTGACCGGGGCCAACAGAATCCCGTTGCGACCGTGGCCGGTCGCGGCCAGCACCCCCGGCCGCAGCCAGCCCAGTACCGGCAGATTGTCGATGCTGCCCGGCCGCAGTCCGGCCGCGCATTCCAGCAGTTCGTAGTCGGCGATGGCCGGCATCAGCAGTTCGGCGTCGGCGAGCAGGTCCCGCACCCCGGACACCCGAGGGCCGGTCTCGAAACCCGCCTCGTACTCGGTCGCGCCGAGGACGAGACCGCCGTGCTCGCGCGGCACCAGATAGGCGTGCCGGCCCCGGACCAGGCCGCGCACCGTGCGTTTCGGCGGCGGCAGCGAACCGGCACGGGCGGCCAGCCGAAGGATCTCGCCCTTCACCGGGCGCAGGGCCGAGGCGAGCACCGGATCGAGGGCGCCGCTGGCCGCGCCGGCCGCGATGATCGCGATATCGCAGTCGAGCACCTCGCCGCCGGCCAGTTCGACGCCACCGGTCCGCACCGCGACCGCGGCATCGGCGCGATGCCGGACCCCGCGCTCGGCGCCGACGCGCAGCAGCGAGTCCAGCAGGGTCCGGTTGTCCACGGCGAGGTCGCCGGGCACCGAGAGGCCGGCCCGCACGGCCGCGCCGAGGCAGGGTTCCAGGGCCCGAAGTTCGCGGCCGGTGAGCACCTCGACCTCGCGGTCGAGTTCGGTGAGGTAGCCGGCGACGCGATCGAGGTCGGCCCGGTCGGCGCTGTCCACGGCGGCGACCACGGTGCCCTCGCGACGCAGCCCGGCCTCGGCCCCCGCGACGGCCAGGCGCTGCGCGAAGCCGGGCCAGCTCTCCAGCGAGGCGGCGCCGAGTTCCAGCAGCCGCTCCTCCCCCGGCCATGCCTCGGTGACCGGCGCGAGCATCCCACCGGCCACCCAGGACGCGCCGGAGCGCGGTCGCGGGTCCAGCACCGTCACCGCGAAGCCGGCATCGGCGGCGGCCCACGCGATGGACGCGCCGATCACCCCGGCGCCCACCACCA